>GG697237.1 GCA_009387755.1 Candidatus Micrarchaeum acidiphilum ARMAN-2 | reverse complement strand
TGGTCTGCCCAGAAATGTGGGGATCTTTGGCACTGTGGGTTCCGGCAAAACTAACACAAGCCAAGTACTCATAGAAGAAGCGGTAAAAAGCGGTTGGTCGGTGGTTGTGTTGGATGTCGAGGGTGAGTATGTCGACATGGACAAAAAATCAGAGCAGACCGTGTCACACGGCGGCATCTTTAAGAGGTTTGGGATAGAGCCAGAGGGGGTTGACCATCTTTCAGTGTACCACACTATCGGAAATGAAAGCTCACGCAGCGACTCAAAACCATTCAGCGTGAGATTTAGTGATCTAGAGCCGTTCATACTTGGAGAAATTATGGATTTGAGCGATCCACAGATGGACAGATTTCTTGAGATAACAGCAAGCATCGAAGAACAAAAAGAAAGCAGAACAGGGGATAACGCGAAGGCAAAGGTCGCCGCAATCGACTTTGTGGCAGGTGATGAAGATATAGGGCCTGCAGTGGGTGTACAGCTTACGGAAGTCATACAACGAATCCGTGACAAACTTTCAGAGAAGAAAATCGAAGGTCCGAAGAGCACTTACTATGCCCTTATCAGAAAACTTAACCGTCTGAAGAGCTACGGAATATTTGACAAAGGGGACTACCTTAACTTTAAAGAAATGCTCCAACCACAGAAGGTGAGCGTAGTAGATCTGAGTGGTGCTTTCAGTCCTTGGGTAAATAATATTGTCATTATGCATCTACTTCGTGGTATATTCGGGCTGAAGAAAGGTAAGGAATTCGAGGGGGCTGCACACAAAATCCTGATTGTCATAGAGGAAGCCCATACTCTTGTCAGCAGAGATACTTCAGGGAAAATGACGGAAACACTCAATGCAATCAGAGAGATAACAAGAAGAGGAAGAAAGAGGTGGGTAAGTCTGTGTTTTGTAACGCAACAGCCCTCACATCTTCCACCAGAAATATATGAGCTTTGCAATACAAAGTTCATACACCAGACAACGGGCCAGCAGAATCTCAATGCACTGAAGAGCTCCACGGGCTCTGTGAATGAAAATGTGTGGAGCCAAGTGCCCATTTTGGGGCAGGGTAACTGCCTGCTGGTAAGCTCGTACTTCAAGAACCAGCCAATATTCTGCGATATAAGAATATGTTCAAGTAAGAGAAGACATGCGGAGGATTAAAATGGCGAAGCGGTCTTCTTTCAGGGCAAAGGCAAGGATAATTCAGATACTTGGTGAGGAGTCGATAAGAGACAATACGGTAGGTCTTATCGAACTTATAAAAAACGGTTATGACGCTGATGCCGATGAGGTAAAAGTTTCTCTCGAGAACCTGAAAAACCCAGAAAAGACCGTCATCACGGTGGAGGATGACGGAGTCGGAATGAGTGAAGAAACAATCCGTGGCCCTTGGCTCGACATAGCAACAGGAGTGAAGGACAAACAGAAGCAATCTAAGAAGAGAACTAAAAAAGAACGCCTGCCGCTAGGCGAAAAAGGTGTTGGGCGTTTTGCTGCACAGCGACTTGGCAGAATCCTTGAAATGATAACGAAACCTGAGGGCAGCGATACGGAGTTTTATACAAAAATAAACTGGGATGACTGGGACAAAGAAGACGTATTTGTTGATGATATTAATATAGACATCGAGAGTAGAAAACCAGAGTACTTTACTGGAAAAAATGGAGGCACGCTACTGAAGATGTCACGATCTAAATACGCTTGGAGTATAAAAGATTTGGAAAGACTCCAGACAGCACTTATACGAATGCTTCTTCCTACAAGGGAAAACAAAGACTTTAGAGTTGTTTTATCAATACCAGAGTACAGACAATATGAGAACCTGAAGCTCGAACAGATACTGGAAAAATATATGTTCAAACTGGATTTCAGCATAAATGAAGAAGGCAGATGCAAATACACTTTTTACAAGCGGAATGCAGACAATACGGTGGAGAAGTCAACCAACGAGGAACTTCTCTGGTCAAAGATAAATCCAAAGGAATGGGAGGAGACTACTCCATCGTGTGGTCCGTTTAAAGGAACCCTGTTTGCTTGGTTAAAAGATCCCCAGGCGCTGCAACAATACGGGCTTAATGCGGACAGGCTTAATGCGCTGGCAGGTGTCAGCGTATATAGAGACAACTTTCGAGTCCTGCCTTATGGTGATGAAGATGATGACTGGCTCGGCTTAGACAAAAGAAGAGTGCTTTCACCGGGAAGAAGATTTGACAGAAGCCAAATGATAGGACTTATTGAAATAGATCAGCTTGGCAATCCACAGCTCAAGGATAAGACGAACCGTGAAGGTCTACTTAACAATACTGCATATCGCGACTTCAGGAACTTTGTGCTTGGTGCAGTGGATCTCTTGGAAAGTCAGAGCCAAGCAGAGAGAACAAAGATAAGTGATGAGAAAAAAAGCGCAGCCAAGAAGAAGCAAGAGGAAGCTGAAGCAACTACAAAGAAAAGACTAAAGGAATTGGAAAAAAAACTGGAAAAAGTTGAAAAGACATTTGAAAAACCAAAAGAAGAACAGTTCAAACTCGGAGAAGATCAGGTAGTCATACAAAAGCAGGAACTCTCTAAGCTTAAAGAAGAAGCTCAGCTTGCTAACAAGGCATTCGAGGACTCTAGGAGGGCATGGAAGATTTTATATGACAACCTTAAAGATGCTGGAGAGGAGCAGTCAGCAATTTTCTATCATCTTCTAGGAATGGGTCTTGCTTCGGAAAGATTTACACACGAAGTGGACATCTCAGTATCTGCTCTAAACCATTACATGAAAAAACTTGATGAAAATGTCAGAGAATCTGGGAATCCAGATATCAGAGACAGCCTGCAAAACCTTGTTTTTATCTTAAACAAAATGATGAACGAAACAAAGCTGATGGACGTATTCAGGTTCGTAACGAGTGAAAGCAGTGAAGACATTATATCAGTATACGACACAATTAAATTGGTCTTGGAAGGACACAATGAAGAGATAAAAGAAAAGGGCATAGAGGTTGTAAAATACAGAAATTCAGACTTCAAGGTTAAAATGCGGAAATCTGCGCTTGCACAGGTGATTGACAACGTAATATGTAACGCAATATACTGGCTTTCGCAAAGAACAAACAAGGACAAAAAAAGAGAACTGTATATTGATGTTCAGGGTGATGCCAAAAGACTGGTTATAGGGAATAACGGTCAGGCACTAGACCCAAGTCTCAAGACATCACTATTCTGGATTCCATTCCAGTCAAGGAAGTTTGAAGGGAGAGGACTCGGAATGTATATCTCTGCCCAGATACTTAAAGAGTATGGTGCAACAATAGGAATAGTCGATGAGAAGAGAACAAAGGAGAAATACGGAAATGTTGCTTTTGAGATAGTTTTCAAATAGTATATGGTGAGTTATAATGAAAGAACAGCCGACAGTTATAGATATTTTCTGCGGGGCAGGAGGATTTAGTCAGGGATTTAAAGAGGCTGGCTACTCGATACTTGCGGGAGTAGATAACTGGAAGCCTGCTGTTGATACATTCTCGCGCAATCACAAAAAAAGCATCGGGCTTGAAGCTGATATGAGGTCACTTACTGTTGGGCAGTTAAAAACTCTAGTTTCAGAAGCAAAAGTGAATGTTGTTATAGGTGGCCCGCCATGCCAAGGTTTTAGCATGGGAGGCAACAGAAATCCAGCAGATCCTAGGAATTCTCTTTTCAGGGAGTTCATAAGAATTGTAAAAGGGATGGCCCCCGATTTTTTTGTCATGGAAAACGTACGTGGACTTCTCTCACTCAAATTAGTTGATAGCAAAATGACTTTTGGCGAGAAAATACTTCATGATTTCAATAGTATTGGATACAGAACAACAATACACACCTTAAATGCCGCAAACTACGGCGTTCCACAAAAACGTCAAAGGATATTTTTTATCGGGGTGAATCGTAGGCAAGCAGAAAAAGCGATATTGCCCCCAGTACCGACGCATTCAGAGCATCCGACAAATGGTCTGAAACCTTGGGTGCCTTCAAAGCAATTTTTATTGCCTCCGCAAAAAGTCAGTAAGAGATTCTATTATTCTGAAAGAATGATTAACGGATTTATAAGGCGTAAAAAAAAGAATGCAGAAAGAAACATTGGATTCGGCTGGCAGTTTTTGGATTTCTCGAAGCCGTCAAATACAATATCCGCAAGATACTGGAAAGACGGCGCAGAAGCACTGGTAAAGTATTCTAATAAGAAGATAAGACGTCTCACACCATCTGAATGCGCTAGGCTGCAGAGTTTTCCCAAAAACTACAAGTTCTGTGGCTCTGAAAGAGAGATTTACACGCAAGTCGGAAATGCTGTGCCCCCACTTCTTGCTAGAAGAATTGCAGAAAACCTTTTGAATTATTTCTGAACAGCGTGAGATAAAGTAAGTAGTATTTTATCTGGATTTCTTTCTACAGTATGCTCCCAGTATCTGAATACTTTATATCCCTCTTTCTTAAGTGTTTTTCCCACTTTTCTATCTCTTGCTATATTTTTCTTTATTTTTTGTGACCAAAAGGCAGAGTTAGTTTTTGGTGTTATATAGTGGTAGGGGCAGCCATGCCAGAAGCAGCCATCTATGAAAACAGCAATTTTAGATTTTTTGTTAGCAAAGTCTGGTTTGCCAAATATGTGTTTTGGCTGGTATATAAACCCTAATTTTCTAAGAGCTCGTCTTAGTTTAAGTTCTGGAACCGTATTACGACTCCGTATTTTTGACATGTTGAAGCTTCTCTGAGAGTTTGTCAGAAAGTCTGTCATAAATATAACTTCCCAAGAAGGTTATAAGAAAGCGTATTACTAATATTTTATGGGCGATTATCCTGCCCCCCCATTTACATGCTTCGAGGAAGGGGTGAAAATTGGGGACATAAAGCCGTACAACATTAAGGGCCTTAGTATGCTATGGTTGGCAAATGCAATAGCGATATACTTGACTGGGGGCATATACCCTATTCCTTCAACTTCCAAGTGAGAAGTTGGGCATGCGTAGCCGCAGAACTTAAGTTAATAAACTGGGATAGTTCATTAACTTTACCGCTTGTTAACTGGGCATTCTTAGAGAGCATGTCCGCTCAGGCCCAAAAGAAAGAAGTAAATCCTTTGCCAACACAAAAGATTAAAGGAGAAATGATTGGATGAATGTTTTACTCGCATTTGTTGTTTTTGTTTTGATAGTTGCCGGGGGGATTATAGGCTACGGACTATTCGGCATAAATCTTTTAGGCGTTATTACACAATTTCTTATAGCGGGAATAGGTGCATGGCTCTGGGATAAATCTCATCCTAAATATGTATGTAAGGTGTGCGGTTTCAAATCAGCCTCAGAACAGAAGATGAGGGATCATATAAGGAAAAACCACATCGCAGCCTCTCCAGAAGCCTTCTCTCAGCATTTCAAAGAGGCTAAGAAAAAGACCGCCGGGGCTAAACAAAAGGGATAGTATGCTTCCAAGAGCTCTAAAGGTACGTTGTAAAGTATGCGGAAGGCGAATCTATGTGAAGATTATCAGCCACAAAGAGTTGGGTCGCAGACCAATATATAGAGGCCAAGAAGTAAGAAGCTACTATATTGCATGGTACAAAATACCAAAGCATACTAAAGGGCTGCTTAGGCTATTCCATGAATGCGAAGGTTCGAACAGAGTATTCAAGAGAGCTCTTATGACTGAGAGTTCTAACGAGTTGGAATATGTTTACTTTATCAGGCGCAGATCAAAGAAATCCAGGGGCATAAAAAGATGATACCTACCTTATGGTATATGGCCATAGGGAAAGTGCATGGTGGCCTCGTCACTTATCCACACTTTAACTTGAGTGTTTACTTTATGTATTACGCTAGGTATAGCCTCGCAGGAAGCCTTGAGAATCACAAAGCCGATACTCTGTGGTGAATCTGGTCAGATAATGAATGGTTCATTAGGGTGGTTTAAGGACATACCAACTATAGAATAAGAGATTTTATATTATTTACCGCTCAGAAATTCTTTTGTCCTATCTATCATCTCAAAGATTTTTCCATCATCATTTTCTCTTATCCTTCCTGATAATTTAGTTATCCAACTTTCTTTAAACCTAGCTTTTCCGTATAATGCGCCCATTGCAGCACCAACTATTGAAGCCATCGTGTCATTGTCTTTTGTGTAATTAACTGCTTGTATTATTGCCTCTTCTGGGTCATTTAGGTATTTTGATAATATGTAAAGAAGTACTGTATCTGTTTCCAAGACGTAAGCTCCAGAACCGAAGTATTCGCCAAACTGCTCTACTGTCATGTTATTTTCATACCCGAATTGTAATGCTTCTCGTATAAAGGTTGGGGCAGAGCCAGAAAATTTGGATTTTATTTTGGTGTTTCTGATATTACACCTAGCTTCGCCTGTAAAGGCTTCAAGAATCTCTACAAATTCTTTAATCAATTTGTCAGGATCTGGACTTCCTTTTTTCAAAGAAACAAATTCATATAACATATTCACGAATGCAACGGACGAACCAATTGCTAATGGGCTGTTATGTGTCAACATAGTAGCTAGTATCGTATCAGCCCTGGGGTTCTCGGTTTTGTTTGCAAGGGAGGAAATGAGGACAGGTGCAATCCTCATCAGTGCTCCATTTCCAGCACCACCCACTACCCCAGACATATACCATGGATCTTTATAATCTTTGTAATTTCTAAGAAACTCTTTGACTGTTTTACCTATCCCGAAAATCCTGTGCGATGAGAACACTTTGGCCAATTCTTCCATGTCTAATCTTCCTTTGTTTAGGATTACTTCAAGAGTATCAAAAGAAAGCTGGGTATCATCACTAGGCAGCCCTATTGGCTTATTGTGTGCATGCTTGTTTGGGAGATAGTCCGTAATCAGACCGTATTCCTGTTTTCTCTGTTCTGGTGTCATACTCTCAGAGGTATTACCGAGCGAGTCGCCTATGGCTATGCCGAGTAGCATTCCTTCTATCCTAGAAAACTCTGCAAATTTGGCCTTTGGCCGGGTTTCGTAGATAAAACCGGGCTCCTTTGATTTTATTACCTCATCTTTGAACAGCTTTTTCATTATTTCCAGATTCGAATAGCCACTAAGATCTTCTGTAATGTCCTTCATTTTCTTGGTATCTGTTACTTCTGCTGTGTATGTTATAGAAACAACAGGGTATTTGAATTTCTTTCCATAATAGTCTATCTTTTTTTCTGAATTGGTCACTTTCTTATCAAATTTTACATTCGTTATAGATGTTAAAAATCTATGTTCCTTATCTAATTTTGCCCTTATCGTGCATATTCCTTTAGAAACAGAAAAACTTCCTTGAAAAATCTTACCATCTATAATTATTTTTACAGTTCTATTTATAACTCTGGTTGGGATATAAACCTTCTGGCCCACAACGCTCTGATGTACAGTGTTATGTGTAAGGTATTCCGTTCCCTCTTTTGGTTTCCACTCAAAGGTTAATCCAAATATTTTCACAGTTAGGTTTAGATAGTCAAATTTTATATATGCTCCGCAGTTCAAAGACAGATACTTTCATTTGTTAATTTTCAAACTTTATAAAGCATTTATGCTAATACACTATGGCACGTATTATCTAATTCTACTATGAAGTATGTAGCAGTCGTTGTTACTGGTGTGCATCCTTGGAATTCGAAATATTACGATATGTTTATACCCGGTCCAGGTATTTCTGGTAAGGGTTACAATAAGATTAGATAGCTGGGCCATTGCCTACCTTACAAAAGTGAGAGATTTAGGCTTTTACCTTCATAATTTTATTCACTTCGTTTAGCCATTCTTTAATTGTTTCTGTATCTTTTCCTTTATTCTTCTTTACATAATTTTTTTCAAATTCGATAAAATCATCCAATCCTTTATCTGTGAAGCATGCTTTTTCTATTTCTGGTGCCTCTTTTGTTAATTTAATTCTATCAATTATGCGGTGTTCTAAGTATAGGGTTCCACCAATCCTGGCCTGAACACAAGGTTCGCCGTTTTCATTAAAGAAGACCTTTACTGTAGAGGATTTGAAATCTACAATATTAAAAGCCTTCTTTAAGGCTTTATCTAGCTCAATAAACATATTTGCATCAGGAATAAAATCTAAAGGTGAATAACCATAAGTTAGTTTTTCTGTAGGGCTTATTTCACTATTATATATTTTCGTATCCTCAAGTGTGCGGCCGTTGTAGCCTCCTTCTCTAAATCTAATTAAAAACTCAACCTGCTTTTGATTATCATTTAATGGTGTACTTTTAATAGTGGAAACTCTATGGAAGGTATATTGTGAAACATTCCCTTTTTCAAGACTTTCAAAAACCTCTCTGGAAACTGGAAAAACGTTACTGCCAAATGGATTTAAAAGACCATACATATGCCGATCAGAAGAATGGGTTGAGTTAAAAAGAGGATTTACACCTAAAATAGGATTAACGTATCCTATAAATTTCCCATTGCTAGATAATTTTTTTATACTACCTATTATATACGGCAGTGTTTGTGTTCTAGTTAAATAAAGGTGTGAATTTATTCGTTCGTTAGACCATTCTTTAGGTGGTGTAAACAATATTCTATAGTAAATGCTAATCCAAGTAGCTGTTGCTATCTCTGGTATCTTTTTGTATTTATTTTTGTAGACCACATACTCCTTGTGAAATCCTATTACATGTTCCCGCATAGCCGACTGGTTTTTACTAAGCATGCCGCATACATTGCACTTAAATAAGCCCTTTGGAAGCTTAGCAATAAACTCGTCAACTTCTTTGAATCTATCAAATAGGCTCATAAACAACGCCATTTGGTTTTACCCATAACCTTGCCATAAATCTTGATTCTCTTCCCTTCTTTTATATTTTTCTTCAACCTAAACACGTGCCTTTTTGATAATCACATGTTTGCCTATTAAACCCCCCATCAATATTTGCAATAGTGCCTGTTATTTCTAAAAATATTTATCTAATAAATTATCAACAGCTCTAAGCCATTTCTTATCTTGCTTTATTCTTGTTTCATCTAATTTTATAAAATTAACAATTCCCTTATTCGGAAAACAAGATTCAGCTATTTCTGGGCATTTTGAATACAATTCAAGTTCATCTATGACACGATGTGAAGTAAAAAATGTTTTCACCCTAAATTCGATTATTGGTTCACCTTGTTTATTAAATTTACCCGTAGTAACTGGCAGAAATATATATGGTATACCAAACTGTTCACAAAGTGCTTTATCAAGTTCAACAAATTTCTGTTTATCTAAGATAAAATCAATTGGCGAATATCCAAAGATTGGATCAAGTAGTAGTCCATATGTGGGGTCCCGTAATTCTTGTATGCTTCTTTCTCTAAATCGGATAAGAAATTCTACTTTTTTATTTACTATTGAACTTTTAACGTTAGCAATTCTGTGAAGTGGGTAGTTTCGAAGGATATTATTGGCGATATTTAACCTTATATTAGCCATATAAGTTTCTGAAGTTTGTTTAGTCCAATTTTCACTAGACGGAGTAAAGAAAACTTTAAAATAAGTATCAATCCAAGTGTCAGTCGCTATATTCGGTAAGTCAACTGCACCTTGTTTTTGTGTGGCATTTACTGTTTTTTTGTTGCTTTTAATAAAACCAAAGAAACTCGGTAACTTCATTTATTCACTTATTTTACCAATAACCTTGCTATAAACCTTTATCTTTTCCTCTTCTTTTACATGCCCCTAGCTATATCACAAAGTTGACTTATTTATATTTAACCTTTGCTAGTCTATTAAATTATGCTAGACAACAAGATATGGATGAGAGGAAATAGTCAAAAAGCTTGCTCTAAGGCATTTGCTTGAAAAATGGAGCAAAGAGATAAGAGAAAATAGCAGTAATCCTGCATATCACAGGTATACCTCTTTTGATTATTGCTATGGCTACTTTTATGACCATCGCAAAGACGCGAAATGGCTTGCAAATAAGCAGAACATTGAAAAGAGTTGCCTTCATCTCGGTTTTTACCTTGCAAGCTGGGGTATGTATAGGGGTTCTACCACGCTTTTGTGGTCTTCTTTCAAGGTTTATGAGCCTTTGATAAAAGGGGTAATAGCTAACCAAGATAGAAAGGCATGGGAAATTGATGTAGGTAATTACAGCAAAAATAGAGAAAATTTAAGTAAACTGCATGAGCTAATAAAAGGTAAAATGAAGCAAATTTTAAACAAATGGCCTAGCGAGACGCTCGTTACAAAGATAATGCTTGGGATCTTTGGCTGCACGCCTGCTTTCGATATAAATGTAAAAAGTGGACTTAGAAAAGCTGGTGTAGGCAGTCATAGCAGTTTCTTGAAAAACATCGATGCGGTGGAAGAAGTTTATGAAGCAAACAAAGCAGAAATAAACAAAGAAAGCAGCAGACACAAGATATTAGATTTTGCGGAGAAGTCTACCAATATTTATTATACAAAGGCAAAGATAATCGACATGATTCTGTTTGAGTATGGCAAAAGGAGTAAGTCTGCATGGTCTAAAGGTTGAAAAAGTAGCTAATCTTTATCCACAACTTCAAAGAAATAATTGCAAATGCATTCATACGGTTTGTTTATACAGATACGCAGTTTCTTAAGGTCATCTATGCCCTCTGGCTGGTTTTTAATTAATTTGTGCGCTTCACATACAATTATAAGTGCCAAATTTATCGAAATAGTATTGTAAACCGCATAAAAAGTACGATGTTGTATGGTGTTGTATAGCGTTGGTGAAGCGATTAATTTATAGGCGATCCCTCTCAGGGCTTTTGCTTTATGGTTAAAAAGCTTTTTAGAAATTATACTGCCGAATATTTATTGCAGATCTTGCGAGACTAGGTGTATAAATGATACACGAAATGCATCTTTATCCTGAACCGTTCGAAAAGATCAAGTCAGGAAAGAAAACTATAGAAATACGTTTGTATGATGAAAAGAGGCAGAAAGTCAAGGTTGGCGATATTATAGTCTTTCACAAGCTACCAGATAACACGGAAACAATTAAAGTTGAAGTATTGGGTCTTTCAATCTTCAAGTCGTTTCGTGACCTATTTTCAAACTTTGACAAATCAAAATTTGGTCACGATCGAGGTTTAAGCATAGAAAAAGAAATTCAAATGCAAAGGGCTTATTACAGCGAGGAGGAAGAGAAAAAGTATGGCGTTGTTGGGATACACATTCGGCTTCTAAATGAATAAAACGTATATTCAAACATATTTGAGTATATTTTCGCTCGAAATAGCCTCTGGGACAGCATTTTTACGGCGACAAGCCTCTCAGGGCTACGCCTTGGAAATGACTTCGCAGGCGGCGTCTATGCTTGATTCTGGCGTGTAGTAATGCGGGGACAGCCTAAATATAGATGTTACCCCAGTTCTGGGAAAATAGAGAGGACAATCCCAGTCATGCATTATTGAGATCTCTATGCCTTCTTTTTCGAATTTCTCTAGGAGAAGTTTTTCCTTTCTGGCATCCCTGGCATAAAATCCTACCACTCCTGATTCAGACTTGGCCTGTCCCAGCAAGTTGAGATTATCATTCGCCGAAACCTCTTTTCTTATCCTGTTTGCGTAAGCACTTATGCGCCTGTTGATGCTGCTGACTTTCTTCTTAAGAAATTCGTCCATTGCAGAGGATAGTCCCAGCATCCCGGCTACGCTTCGCTCCCAGAGTTCGAATTGCCTGGCGTCTTTGCGCACTTTTACGCCCGCTGCCCTTGTCTTATTATTTAGGACAAAATCCGCGGCGGACAGATCTATCTGCTCGGCCTTTAGCTGCGAGGAGGGATTGACATATAGGAATCCTGTTCCTCGCGGCCCGCGCAGCCACTTGCGCCCCGTTGCCGTGTACGCGTCGCACCTAATCGATTTGACATCTACGGGAATCTGCCCAACGGCCTGGCAGCCGTCAACCACATAAAGCGCACCGTTCCGTTTTGCGATTTGTCCAATCTGTTTCACCGGGTTGACTATGGAACTTTGAGCTGCAGCGTGGCTGATTGCAACGACGCGTGCGCCCTTTTCCACTTCTTTGGCCAGATCGTTGATGTCAAACCCTCCCGTTTCGTCTGCCCGGATGACCACTACGGAAGCCCCAACTTGGCTGGCGCGATAAAATAGGGATAGCAAATTTGTTCCGAACTCGCTTGATAGCGTTACAATGCGATCGCCCTTCTCAAATTTCATCCCGTAAAGCGCCATGTTCCAAGCACGGCTTGCGCTGTCGGCAAACGCGATCTGGCTGGGGTCTGAACCGGCGACTGTTCGCACGGCTCTTTCATAGAATGCTTCCATCTCCTTCTTCGACTCCCGTGCGGCTCGATAAGCACCAACTTTTCTTTCTAGTTTTAGATAATTGACAACGGTGCTCATAGTTTCTGGACTCATTAAGCCCGCTCCAGCATTGTTAAGGTAATGCTTTATAATGGCATCCGTTTTTTCTGCCATTCTAACACCAGAACATGCTATTATAGAAACACTATTATAAAAATAGATGGTTGCCTGCAAAATTACGCTGTAACTTTTCGTATGCCTCAGAGGCAACATCAATACGGACAAGCTTGACTGGAAGCTTGACCTTACGCAGGAAAAAGGCCAGCAGATCAGGACCTTCGAAAAGCACCTTGAAAGGTTCCTTGCTTATAAAGACAACCCCAAAGAGTTCGTAAACGACCTGCTCAAAACAAAGAGCGGCGAACCCCTGTTTGGCAACATCGCAAGGCAGCTAAAAGAAGAGATGCTGCTGGGCAAATAAATATGGGACCGATGAAAAAGATAATTGTTTATCTTTTGGCAAAGTGCCCATTCTCAAAGGTTTGCAAGGTCAAAGCCCTTATATAATTTATTTGAATAACGATATGCTTACTTTAAAAAGTATGCAGAACTACAAGTTGCACTCGATGAATTTATGAAACTAGGGCATAAGTAAATGGCGTAATCAGAACGAACCTGCTCAGGTCAATATAAAGTTTTAATAAAGTTTATTATAAATTAAGTAAGGGTGGATACAATGCCGAATGTTACAAGATCTAATATAAAGAATTTTGGAGCTAGCTTGAGAGGTAGCAGAATGCCTGAAACCGTCAGCTTGCGAGATTTGGGGTTTGACTATGGGCAAGACAGTGCGGAAAACGTCAAAAATGGAAAAGCAAGAATAAAAGGGGTCTTTGAAAATCTTTTAACCAAAGACACATTCGGAGCCATAGATGATCCATACCTTCCTTTGAGCCGTGATTACCGTATCGTCATCCAATTCAGTAAGGAGGGATGCCAGATACATACCCCGGCAGAAAGCAAAACATATGACTATGATTACAAAACCTTTGCAAGGCAGCTTGCTGATAAAAAAGGGTTAGGTAATATCTTGGAGTTGGATCCAAGAATAATCCTGACAACCAAGTTGGTAGCCTATGAAGATAGGAGATGGGCAGCGCCTCCGCAGGAATTTTTCATATTCGAGCTACCTAACGAATCCAACAAGAAAGCCGTACTTTGCGTGAGCAACAATCTTCCGTTAGAATTGAGGATATATGATGCGCATGCGTTGAACTTAGGCAATATTGACCACAGTATAAAGTATTCATTCTCCCAATGAGCTTTATGGTGCTTCGTTCAGGTCAAGGGAGACATTGGCCGATTCCTCTATGTACAAGTGTGTATAATAACCAGCAAGAATCAAATTTCGAAACACGCTAAAAGCTTCTGGATTTTCACGGGCTTCGTGAATACTGAAAACCTAATTTATAGACATTCCCGGGAAACTATAAAAGCACTCGCTTACCTGGCAAGGAAAGAAATAATTGATTTAGGATGCATGATGGCGAACCGGCCAGACAAGCTCGCCCGCTAAATCTCAATGGGCTCAAATCAGGGCAGATGGCATAAATGGGTAGATGCTGCATTACAGTGCGCGAAGGTTAATAAATTTTAAGTACATTGAGACAAGCCGACACACAATGAGAATCTGGTCAATAAAACTTGAGTGGCTCGACAGCATAGGCCTGGTGGCGCTTTGGAGGGAATCTCTATTAGCGAGGGCCGTCCTTGAAGGAAAGACAGTGGGCTATGTAAACCATCCACAGCTTGAAAGATTTAAAGGCAGCAAGAATCCCTTGGCATCGATAGAAACCTACCTATACCGCGTGCTTGAGGAGGCAAAAAGGCGGAGATTTGGCTTTGATTCCGAAAAGATAAGATATAGCATAGTTGATAAAGGCATCAAAATTCCTGTATCGCAAGGGCAGCTTGACTATGAACTGGAGCCCCTAAAGTTTAAGCTAAAGAACCGCTCGCAGGAATATTACAACAGGATAGCGGATATAAAAAAGGGCGTGCCTAACCAGATTTTCTTTTCACATCCTGGAAAAATAGAATCGTGGGAGAAAGTTAAAGCATTAGGAGGGTAATTTTTGTTACTTAGTAATATAATTTTATAATGGCGCATTTTCTTGCACCTTCGCAAAGACGTAATGGATAGGCATAGCAAGTACTTTGAAGCTTCTCAGAACCATTTTCCTAATATTTTAAGCCCCAGGCCGTGCCCTATCCGGGCTTGTAGCCAAGGCTGCCCAGAAGAAGGTTCAGCACCTGCCTTGCCTCGCCTTGCAATACGCGTATGCTGGCAGCTTCGTTATGCCCGCCTCCGTCTATCACGTAATCTGTAAGCTCTCTAAGGTCGCCTATTATCTTAAGCAGCCCAACTTCCTTGGAAACAAGCCTGCTGACCCTTAGTATAATGTAATTTCTGTAATAAAGAGCAAGCAGCGTGTTATGCCCGTATTCGGATTCTATCCTGTCGTAGAGCTTGGTGCCGAACTTGCCTGGTTTGAGATACTCGAATTCGAGCTTTGCGACATGCTCATAGTTGAATGCAAAGATCTCAAGGCCTCCGGTGCCTGCATAGCGCTTCAGCTTTTTCATCGCAATGCCGATTGCCTCGTCGAGCTGCCCGCTTGCGCTGTGAAGCACTTCCTCAAACCTTTGCCTTGAATTGAGTATGGAATCTATGTACTTTGGAGTTACGTTGGACCTCTCATAGCCGTGCGTCTCATTAAGCGTTATGGCGTCGATCACAATCCCTGCATCCACAAACTCTTTTGAGCTGTCAGCGTATGCGCTGTGGTCGCTTGAAAGCGAGGCCCCTTTGAGCAGGGCTGCGTCTATGCCAGAAATCGTCTCGGCCATTTCGCATGCCAGAAATCCTGCCGTTGTGTTAGAATCAAATCCGTATGCCCAGGGATTGACATAATTTCCTATGAGATCTGCGGGAAACCCGTCATAGATCGGATGGTGGTCTATCCATACAAGATCTACCTTTCCCTGCGCACTGACAATTGCGTCCTTGCTTTCTTCAGAAGTGCCAAAGTCAATTATCATCACAAGCGGCTTTTCCGTGCAGTCGTATGCATCGAAAATCAGCATGTCCGAATGCAAATCTGAAGATGTATAGGCAATCCCCTTGTTTATCCTCCAGAATATGCAAGATTTCCAGGCATTCCCCATGCCATTGCTGCTTGCAACCTGCTCAACGGCCCTGTAAATCGCCACTGCGCCGCTTGCACCGTCTCCGTCTCCATGGAACCTGACCATTACCGGAGTTCCTGTGGCCAATGCTGTGCAGAACTTGCGTGCAGCTGCGGCAAGTGAATCTCTCATCGAATCAACAGCCCTGCGTAATTCCGCCTTTCCGAAGGCGCTTGGTTGTGCCGGTCCAAGAGCCATTATATTTGCCACCGCCCTGTCCACAAACTCAGAGTAACGCTTTCTGTCCGCAGTGCCGTACGATTTGCCGTCCCTGATTTCAACCGCACTGCCTGCTTCTTCTGCTTCGACTATCTCAAAAGGCAAAAACTTGTATGCCGATTCTGCGCAGTGCGGAATGCCGTTTTCATCTATTATATTGTAAAGTATGCTCCTATTGCCGAATCCGCTCGTCTTTATCGATGTGACAACTGCCTTCATCTAAACACTCCTAGCTTTGGTTATAGCTGCCTTCGTCCTTGTAGCATAGGCTCTTCATGCTTGAATTGGTTATGTAGCCGCAGTATGTCGTGTTGTGGTATTTTACCGCCGCGCTTATGAGGAGCCCATCGACGCAGTCGCTGCCAACATACGACGGTGCGGATGCGCATATTGCCTCCGCCCTGCTCAAATTCATCCCGTACAGGTTTATACTGCTGTTCACCGCGCAGTCGTAAGCCAGATCGCCCTGCACATATGCGCACAGAGCGGTGTTGTTTGTCTTTTTCTCGAGGCTGTAATAGCAGTAGCTCCTGTCTGTTATATTGTAGAGGCTGTATGCGAACGGGTTGATGTTTATGCTGCTCGTATTTGACAAAGCCGCGCTGTCATTTAGAAAAAGGTATAGCGGAGTTTCTTTCCCTGAATTGGGTAGTGCGTTGCAGTAAGACGCGTTAAGCGTATCGGAAGCCTTGTTGAAATAATATATGTCTGTGCAGTTCAGCCTAAGTCCGCTTTCCGGTATGCTGCTGCACTCTGTCAGATTGTCAAAATTGCTCCTGCTTGCGTAAAGGTAATAGCAGTTGGAGCCGAGTGTCGCATTGGACAGCGCTGAGCAGATTAACGAAGTGTTGTAAGTACCCACAAACCTGTAAATGCAATCCTGCTCCTGCTGCGGGTCCGTTATCCCTTTGCAGATACTGTAGTTGCCTGTAGAGTAAGCTATATAGGATATGCAGCTGCCGCCCAGCTGCGAAGGCAGCGCCGAGCACATGGACAGGTTGCCTGTCTGCTCTGCCAGGTTTGTTATGCACTGGTACCTTGTCGAATTGGCTGCGAATCCGTCGCAGCCTTTGAGCGTGGAGGTGTTATACGGATTCGAAAGCAGAAGAACATAGATGGCGGCCAGCATGAGCCCTACAGTAACTATGCTCATCAGTATAAACCTTTCCTCGTGGCTAAGCGCGTCAAGCCTGCCTGCCTTTTCGCTAGCGGCAGCGTCTTCCTGAACGCGCTTCCTACGTATTCCGAACATGCGAATCCTTCATGCCATCAAACAGTGTAAAATTTGAAACCTTCCCTAGATATCTCGTACGGCACAAGGGCCCAGCTGTGGTCTGTGCCTCTCATTTTGACGATTTCGGAAGTGAGCATCCGCTTGTTCTCCTCTCCCATCTCGTAAAATATTATTATGCCGTCGAAGACGAAAAACTCGGTTCCGAATTTCAGGGAATCCCTGTCTGATTGCTCCATCTCAACAGTCACTATCGAGGTCACGCCCATCCTTCTCAGATCTGCGAGCAGTGAAACTATGGACCTTCTGTATTCTGTGTTGTCCTCAAATATGAGCTTCAGCAGTGAAAGAGAGTCAATCACCACGCATTTGGCGTTGTTAGATTTTATTATGCTTTCCATGTCGCTTACCACAGTTCCGAACGAATACGAGCCGCTGTTCCCCTCTGCGGCGAGGCGCGTTGCAGTGCTCTCGCCCCCGATTATCAGCTTTTCGCTCTTGATGAGCTTGTCAAGGTCCTCGAAGTCGAAAGCAGATTTCACGTTCCTGATAAGCATGTCGGGCTTCTCCTCCAGGGCTATGAACGCGCTGTTGACGCCTTCCTTTGCCTTGCGATACAGGAACTCGAACGACATCAGGGACTTTCCAGTTCCAGGTCCGCCCGCAACTATTATCTGGTTGCCTTCAGGTATGCCTCCATAAAGCATGTCGTCTAGGCCGTCTATGTTTGTCTTTACCCTGTTCAATTGCTCGCCGCCCATTAAAACACCTATAAAAGCATTTACTTAAACTACTATAATCCTTTCGCACATATCAGGATATGCTGCACACGCCAAAGGCAATATAAAGTAAACGCTTAATATATATAAATCAAAAGGATATTCGAGTTTATTGCGGTGGAAGCATGGACAAACGATTCATATATGCGGGTCTTGTGCTCGTTGTAATAGCCATAGTTTCTATAATTATCGTATTCGATACTGTCAGTTCCGTATCACAGGCACCTCCAAGCATTTTAAAAGTGGTTAACTTTACCGTGGGCAGCAACTCGTACTACTACTCAGGCTTTGTCGCCAACGGCAGCTACATAGTGCTTGCACTGATATCATCAAAGAGGCCGCTTAACTTCTACCTCCTTAACAGTTCTACCTTCGGCGAGTGGGCGTCCTACATGGGCAGCAATACAAGCGTGGCTGCCAACGCGAGCGGCTTTGCGTATGCCAAAGGCCTTGTCGGCAAAGGTGCGGTTACAATATTCCGCAATGCAACCAACGTGACGATGCCGTACATTTCAACCTACGCAATATCGGGCCCATACTATCAGTCAAACTCGTCAAACATCAGCATAGGCGAGCTTCCGCATGGCAAATACTACGTGGTGGCGGACAACACCTTCGGAAGCGCATCGCATAATTCGTCGGTAAACACTACGATGCTAATCTACAGCCCGGACATAAAGGTCTCGAGCCTCAGATCCTACGGATACACAGTAGTTGCAGGCGGCACTGTGTCCGTCCTTGCAATAATATCCGGAATAGTGCTTTTGATCATAGGGCTGCTGAAGCGCGGGCCCAAAGGCAGTGAAGGTAAAACAGTCCGCATCTTCGAAGATGGCGCACCGTCCGCGATGTCGGATGAAGAAATAAACAAGGTATATGACAAAATAGAAAGAAAGCGCGGTGTCCAAAAAGGCGCAAAAAGGCAGAAACTGCCCCGCCGCGGCAAAAGCGTTAAGAATAAAAATTCACACAGATAATATTAAGCTGATTGAATGGATGAACTAGAAGAGAAGATTGCAGGCGAGATAACTCTTTCTGACAGTCCCGGCAGCGTCATGAAGAAGTGGCGTGAACTTTTCGGGATAACCCAGGCCGACCTTGCAAAGGTAATAAAAATATCATCTTCAACCATAAGCGACTACGAGAGCAACAGGCGTCTCAGCCCGGGCGTTGGCGTGATAAGGCGCTTTGTAGAAGCCCTGTTCAAGATAGACAGCAACTCGGGCGGCTCGGTGCGCCAAAGCCTGTCAAAGTTCGTCGGGGAAAACAAGGAGGAGTCCCTCCCATACTATGTACACGATTTCACATCCCCGCTAAGCGGCATAGACCTGAACAGGATAGTGGAAGGCAAGGTCATAGCGAACCCAAACTACTTGGACTCCATAAACCTGTTCGGCTACACAAAGATAGACAGCCTGCGCGTAATACTGGAGATGTCGCCTCCCGAGTATCCAAAGCTTTTCGGCTCTACAACAGAGCGCGTTTTCATATTCGAGCATGTCTCCACAGGCAGGTCTCCGATGGTTGTAATAAGGGTTGCGCCGATAAAGCCAAAAGTTGTTTTGGTGCATAATGTGACTACCATAGACAAGCTTGCGGTAAAGATAGCGCAGATAGAAAAGATACCGCTGCTTACAACCAAGCTTTCGATAGATGAAATTGAGAGCAGGCTCAAAAAGATATAGGAGCACCGGACTTTTTGTTTTTATTAGGAATAAGGCAAGGCGCTGGCCGGCTGGTTAGCCCCACACGTCCGCCTTTACCTTTTCGTTTGGAACTCCGAGCGCAGCAAGCGCGTCCTTTACCGCCTTGACAAATGCAAGCGGTCCGCAGATGTAGACAGTCCTTTCCTGCAGGTCGGCAACGTAATTCTTTATCATATCAGCATTTATGTGGCCGGTCTGGCCGGTCCATCCGTCGCCCTGCTGGGGCCTTGTTACAGTGACGATCATCTTCATGCCTATTTCGCTCTCGAGAGCCTCGAGCTCGCTTTTCCTTATTATCTCTGTAGGGAATTTTACGCTGTAAAGCAGTATGGCGTCCGTGTTAGATTTTATCAGTTTGATGTGCCTGAGCATTGACATGAACGGCGCCAGGCCCGTGCCCCCGGCTATGAACAGGACCTTGCTCTCCTGCTCCGGCACGAACTTGAACTGCCCGTAGGGGCCCTTGACCAGGTACTCGTCGCCGGGCTTTGTTACCGTAAAGTAGGACTTGTGTCCGTCGTGCTCCTTTACTATGTAAAATTCCAGGTACTCGGCTTTGGGCTCGGACGCTATGGAATACGCGCGCGCCACAAGCTGCTTGCCCGTGCCTTTTTCAATTCCCGATATCATGGCGAACATGCCGGCGTCAAAATCCAGCGCTGTACCGTCCTTTGCCTTCATGCGCACGATCTGCACTTCCGGCGTCTCGGTATCGCTTTCTGTTATATAGTACACTTTAGAGCTCAACGGGTAAACTTTATCTGCCATAATATCACACGATGTCAAAAGATGCGGTTAAACTTTTCCGCAGCATAATTTTGTAGCAAACTTATTTATAACTTATAAAATTCAGCAGAAGCTCGGCAACCTCGCCGGGATTAGTGTAGTGCGGCACGTGGCCTGCACCGTCAACTATATGCACAATGCTGCCTGGTATGCCCTCTCCCAACACGTATGCGAACTTCTTGTCCAATATCTTGTCTTCGCCACCCCACAGTATCATTGTTCTTTTCGAGATCTTGGAGAGCCTTTCCTTAGTCAACCAAGCGCTTTTCTCCTCTGCACTGTTCCTGAGTATCTGTTCGACTACGTCTATATTTGCGGATTCCATTATGTACTTGCGCATGCTTTCAACCGCCGCTTCCCTGTGATTTCTATCGGCCGCATCGTCCGGAAACACTCCTGCCGAATCCTCAAGTATAAGGCCCCTGTACCCCGAATTCGACGAGGCGTAATAGGCCGCTATCCAGCCCCCGTAGGAATTTCCGAAAAGGTACGGGTTGCCTATGCCTAGCCCGGAAAAAAGCTCTGCTAACATGCGCGACTGCATGTCAACCGTGTACCTGATATCCGGGGCGTCTGAAAGCCCGTGGCCGACAAGGTCTACAAGGCATGCATAAAAGTCGGATGGCAGGAACTCGACGAGCTTCTTCCATGCCCTGGCCGACGCGCCGAGTCCGTGCAGAAACACAACCGGCTTTCCCTCTCCCCTGTGCACCATGCCGTGTATCCTTCCAAAGGAGGTATCCGTGTAGAATTGTTCGAAGTCCTTTTCGTAGTTCATGCTGCAATCAACCGTAAAAGAAATGCACCGGCTTTCCGAAAGCCGCCTCGGCGGCCTCCTGCACCGCTTCGCTGTACGTGGGATGCGGGTGTATCGTGTCTGCTATGTCCTCTATGGTGGCGCCCATCTCTATGGCCAGCGCCGCCTCGGATATCATTGCATTCGCGTCCTGCGATACGATTTCAACCCCCTTCACCACACCCTCTTCGTCGTATGCAATCTTAACAAATCCGTCCTCGGTGTCGAGAGCGATGGCCCTGCCCAGGGCAGACAGCGGGAATTTAGTAACCTTTACATCCTTGGTCTGCGCCACGCTTCCGGCTATGGCTATCTCCGGGGTTGAAAATACAACTGCAGGCACCACCTTGTTCTCGTATCGCGTGGCCTGCCCCGATGCTATTTCTGCAGCCACGACACCCTGCCGTATCGCCTTATGGGCAAGCATGGGCTCGCCTATCACGTCGCCTATGGCCAGAATGTTCGTGTCGTCAGTTCTCAGGTCCGCGCCGACTTTCACAAAACCCTTTTCATCAAGCTTTACCTTCGTATTCTCCAGCCCAAGGCCGTAGGTAAACGGGGAGAGGCCCACTGCCACCACTATAAGCTCGGATTCGATCTCGGAATTGTCGCTCAGCTTTACCGTGTTTCCTTCCAATGCTGTTGGAAGCACGCCCCTGTGAATCTTTATGCCGAGCGCTTCCATCCGTTTCTTGACCAGAGCCACCGCATCCTGGTCGAATCTTGACAAAATATCAGACCTTGCGACTATGTCAACCTTTGTGCCCATCTTGGCGTATAGCATGCCCAACTCTACAGCAACGTAGCCCGCGCCTATTATTGCCATTGTGTGCGGTATGTAATCGAGCATTAGCGCCTTCTTGTAGTCTATTACCGTTTTCCCGTCGAAATCAAATCCGCCCAGTTTTGCCGGCTCCGAGCCCGTGGCTATTACCGCGTTCTTGAAATCGAACGAAACGCCGTTGCTTACCTGTATTTGGGTGCTCGAGGCAAACGACGCATTGCCCTTTATCACCTCTATCTTGTGCGCCTTGCACAGGAATTCGACGCCCTTTTCGAGCTTTTCCGAAACTCCCATGCGCCAGTTATACATGATTTTCGGGTCTATCCTTGCGCCTTCCACAGATATACCGAACTTGGCAGAACCCTTTATCTCTTCCAGTATGTCAGAGATGTGTATGAGGGTCTTTGACGGTATGCACGCATAGTTAAGGCAGTGCCCGCCCATTTTCTCCTTTTCGACTATCGCGACGCTCATCCCAAGTTCGGCTCCCCGTATAGCTGCCACATATCCTCCTACTCCTCCTCCCACAACTGCCAGGTCAACCCGTTCTGGAAGCGAGCCCATTACCATTCTACCACCTAAATCATGTCAAGGAACTCCGGATCCTCCAAATAGCCCTTCAGGGCGTTGCCGAACTTCACGGCATCTGCACCGTCAACCACCCTGTGGTCGAAAGTTATGGTAAACGGCAACACCTTGCCGACAGCAACTGCGCCGTCCTTTACCACTGGCATATCCCTTATCAGATGCACAGCCAGTATTGCAACATCAGGGTAGTTTATCATAGGCACGGACAGAAATCCTCCGCCAAGGCTGCCAACGTTTGTTATGGTAAAGGTGCTGTCCTGCATCTCCTCGACGCTTATCGTATTGTCAAGAATCTTCTTGTGCAGCGCGTCCGTTTCCTTCGCTATTTCTACAATGCTTTTCTTGTCGGCGTCCTTGAGCACTATGACCTTCAGCCCGTCCGCGGCCTCCGCGGCGAGGCCTATGTTGTAGTACCTTTTTACAAGGACCTCGGAAGTCTCGTGGTCATAGCTCGCGTTAAAGTTGGGATATTCCTTCAATGCCTCTATGGTCGCCTTTATTATGAACGGAAGGAAGGAAAGCTTGATGCCAAACTCCTTCGTTACCCTCTGCGCCTCCTTAGACACAATGCCGTAAAGGCTTGTAGCATCTATAAGGTCCATGTGCGAAGCCCGCGGTATGGTCCAAGACGCTTCCATGTTCCTGGATATGGCCTTCCTGGTCTGCGACAGCTGGACCCGCTCTATCATGTCCCTGTGCTTTTCTTCAAGCGTTTCGGAAAATTTTTTGTACGGAGCCTTTGGCTGCGCTGCAGAAACCACGGCCCTTACATCATTTTCAAGTATCCTTCCGTGGGGCCCCGTACCGGTCACTGCTGATAGGTCGACCTTGAGCTGCTCAGCCAGCCTTCTCACCGAGGGCGCCGCGAGTATCTCCCTTGCAGCGCCGCTTTCTGCAGCGGACGGAGCAACAGACTTTGCAACTGGCGCCGCCTCTGCAGGCTCTTTTGGCGAAGGCGGATTTTCAGCAGCAGCGCCAGAAATCTTCGTCAGCTCATCGGCGTTTCCCACATAAGCCAGCGTGCTGCCCACCTTCACGTCGGTGTTTTCCTTGGCGTTTATCTTTATCTTCCCGGAGGTTGGAGAAGGAATGTTAACAACAGCCTTGTCGGTCTCTATCTGCGCAACGGGCTGGTCTTCCTTGACTTCATCCCCGTCCTTGACCAGCCACTTCTGTATGTGCCCCTCTGTAATGCCTTCTCCGACATCAACAAATTTTATCTCATTCATTTCGAGCACCGCTAAAAAGAAAGCAGCTTGTCAATATAGCTTGATATCTTTTTCTTGTTAGGTATATAATGCTGTTCGTTGCCCGGGAACGGATATGGAAAGCTGTCCGAGGCGACCCTGAGTATAGGGGCGTCAAGGTCGTACATGGCTTTCTCGGATATGCGCGCGGCTATCTCGGCCCCGACTCCAAAGCTCAGCGGCGCTTCGTGCACTATCATGGCCCTTTTCGTCTTCTTTACGCTTTCGAGTATGGTCTTTTCGTCGAGCGGGTTTATCGTGCGCAGGTCTATCACGTCTGCAGACAGCTTTCTCTCGTTTACCACGTCCATTACCTCGCTGACCATGGTCCCATATGTGATTATCGTAAGCTTGTCACCGCTGTTTACCATGTTTGCCTTGCCTATCTCTACTTCGTATGGGCCTTCAGGAATCTCCTGCTTGAAAAGCCTATAGAGCTTTGTGGGCTCAAAAAACAGCACCGGATCGTCAAGATGCGCGGCCTTCATGAAAAGGCCCTTGGCGTCATACGGGTTCGAAGGCTCTACCACGATAAGCCCTCCTACGTGGGCGTAGAAGGCCTCCGGGCTCTCGGAATGGTGCTCCAATGTCCTTATCCCGCCGCTTACCGGGGTCCTCACAATCATGGGCACCTTCATAGAAGACCTTGTCCTTGCCCTGTACCTTGCGGCATGGTTTATCAGCTGACTGAATCCCAAAAACATGAATCCAGCGAACTGTATTTCTGGCACCGGGTGCATTCCTGCAAGGGCCATGCCTATCGATGCGCCTATTATGCTTGATTCCGCAAGCGGCGTGTCTATCACTCTGTCTTCGCCAAATTTTTGCAGCAGGCCGTCAGTTACCCTGAACACCCCGCCGTCCTTTGCAATGTCCTCTCCGAGCAGGACCATGTCCTTGTTCTCGTTCATGCACAGTTCAATGGCATTGTTTATAGCGCCCACCATATTGACGTTCATGTTTTCACCTACTTCCCTTCCCAGAACCCTGCTGCCAGGGCTTCGTCCTCCTCGTCCTTGAGCACTTGAGGCATGAAGCTGTATATATTCTCGAACATTGCCTTGGGATCCGGCTTGAACGCTTCCGCCGCGGCCACGCCCTCGTCTATCTCCTTAGACTGCCTGTCGCTCATCTCCTTTTCCTTTGCGTCGTCCCACAAGCCTTTTTTCTCAAGGTATTTCCTCAGCCTGAGTATCGGGTCCCTGGCTTTCCATTTCTCGACTTCGCTGTCATCCCTGTACTTTTCGGGGTCGTCTGCTGTCGTGTGCATGCTTAGCCTGTAGGTTATGCATTCTATCAATGTCGGACCGTCCTTTGCATTTTCAAGCGCCTCCCTGGTGGCTTTGTATACCGCAATCACGTCGTTGCCGTCAACCTGCAGCCCTTTTATGCCTGCGGCAATAGCCTTCTGCGCCAGAGTCTGCGCCGCGCTCTGTCTGGACCTTGGCACAGATATCGCCCACTGGTTGTTCTCTATTATGGCAACAAGGGGAGCCTTGAACACTCCGGCAAAGTTTATGGCCTCATAAAAATCTCCTTCGGAGGTGCCTCCGTCACCCACATATGTGAGCACGGCGCCATCTTTCTTCTTGTATTTGTATGCATAGGCGATGCCTGCCGCATGCGGCATCTGCGTGCTTACAGGTACGATGACTGGAGTGGCGTTTACTCCCTCTGGCATTACATCGCCCTCCTCATAACCCTTCCAGTACTCCATAAATTTCTCTATTGGAACGCCAATCGTCATGTATACTGCATGCTGCCTGAAGTTAGGGACGACGAAATCCTCTTTTCGCAATGCGAGGGCTGATCCTATCTGCGTGGCTTCCTCGCCGACAAGCGGCGCATAGGTAAGGGCCCTGCCCTGCCTCTGCAGGCTGAGCAGCTTAGCGTCAAGGCTGCGCGCCTTGCTCATTAGCATGTACATGTTCAGAAGTGCTTTGTCATCGAGTTCCTTCGGCATCAGCGAAAGGTCGACGTTGCCCTCCTCATCCATCACCTGCATGTAATATATTTTACCAGTGAAGGCTTCCTTTATCATTCCAGCACCGCATAACAATCAATTGAAAATTATTTACTTATTTGCATTTTGCATTGGACGCCTACTCCAAAATCATTATGGTATCGGTCTTTACGATGCCCTCCTTCGTGTCTATGTGGTTAAGAAGGATTTCCTTGAAATGCGCAGTGTCCTTCGCCATGACCCTGAGCAGTATGTCTGAGTCGCCGGTTACCACATATCCCTCCCTTACATACTTGATGGAGAGCAGCTCCTTGAGAAGCTTGTCCTGCGTCTTTCCTATCCGCTTCAGCAGGCTCACATCTATATTTATAAATACGAATGCATTGAGGCCCAGGCCGGCCTTCCTCCAGTCTATATCGCCCCTGTAACCCTTTATTATGCCGTCCCTCTCAAGCCTCTTTACCCTGAAATGAACAGTAGAAAGCGGGATGCCCAGTTTTTTCGCTATCCGAGAATATCTTATGCTGCCGGAATCTATGGCATATATTATGTCCTCGTCAATTGCATCCATGATTGTATTTTTTCCAATAACATATAAATATGTTCCTAAAAATACTGCAAAAATTCCAGCATATTAAGGAAAAAGTATTTATTGCACAAACCGCACTATCTGTGCGTGATTGCATGGAAGGTATGGACAAAAAGCTAAAGCTGAGAGTGACTGCAGAGAGCGCCATAATAAGGTTTGCCGTCGATTATTTTCACGACAGCGGCTTCGTGCAGCTGCTTCCTGTAGTTCTCGGAAAAAGTACAGACCCTCTTGGGCCGGATCCAGGCTCTTCGATAGTGAAGACGCCGGAGATAGAATACGGAGGCGAAAGGCTGTACACGATGAACTCAATGATACTGCACAAGCAGATCGCAGTGAAGGATCTTGAGAAGATATTCATACTCTCGCCGAACATAAGGCTTGAGCGCCCAGAAAGGGGAAGCACAAGGCGGCACCTCTTCGAGTTTACGCAGCTTGATTTCGAGATCAAGGACGCGAAAATGGACGATGTCATACGGGTGGTGGAAGGCTTTCTAGGAAAGCTCGGCGCAGCGATAAAGGCTGATTCAAGAGCCGCAGGCGTGTTTTCTGGGCTTGGGGTTGAGCCGTTCGAATTCAGACCGCCCTTCAAAAGATACACCACCCATGAACTAGAGGCGAAATACGGGCAGGACTGGGAGTCAAAGGCGTCGATGTCGCACGACCAGCCATTCTGGGCTCTGTGCCACAAAAGGGAATTCTATGAAAGGGAGGACGATTCGGAACCCGGGCACTACCTCAACTACGACCTGATATACCCGAAGGGCTATGGGGAAGCCCTTTCTGGAGGAGAGCGCGAATATGAATACGGCAGAATAATGAAGAGAATGAGCAGGGACAAGCTCGAGCTTGGCATATACGATGCCTACATAGAGCAGCTCAAGAAGGGTTTTGTACCTTCGGCAGGCGCAGGCTTTGGGATAGAGCGCCTTACCAGGTTTATGACTGCCGCAGACCACGTGGGCGACGTGCAGGTATTCAGGCGTGTGCCTGGAGAAAAGGTAGTCGTGTAATATCAACATGCTGCGTCCGGGAACTCCGGCCGCAGCGCCTGCTTCTTATGCCCTCTGGCAATGAAAATGTTTTTATAATTTCTTTAATCAATAACTCTGCATTGCGGCTTTTTCGGCTGATTGCTATTTGCGATTGTAGTCTAGCCTGGTAGGACATCGCCTTGCCAAGGCGGTAACCCGGGTCCAAATCCCGGCAATCGCACTTGACGCTTGCAGTTTACTGGCACGATACCATTTTATATCTGAAAGGGCCAGCCATATGCACATGCAATGCAAAAGCAGACGGTGTTTCTATGACTATTGAAAAGGCAAAAGTCTCAGCGCCAGGGAGCAAAAATGCAGGATACACTAAGGGATTCTACGACATGTATCGCGACTACCTGGTCGAACCGCAAGTGCGCGCAAATCACGACTTGATGTTTGGAATATTCGAGAGGCTAGCTCCGCAAAGCGGGTTTTTGGTGATGGATCTCGGCTGCGGCCTAGGCGAATACTCTAGATATGGCCATTACTCGAAGTACGTCGGGATAGACTCTAATGACACTGGTGCTGTAAAAAACTTCATAAAGGCAGATTATGCATCCCAAGACGTAGCCAAGATGGTGCCGTACAAGCCCAATGCATTCGTAAGCCTGTTCTCGATAGAGGCGTGCTATCCTGCCAATGACGTTTACGAGCTTTATGAAAGGCTTTTCAAGGAGAACAATTCCATAATGTACGGTCTCACTTCCGGATTTTTCTATATGAGCCGCATGGACAAGGAAACAGTGGGCGAAACAGGTGGCATAAAAAGTTATCAAACCATAGAAAACCAGTCCGAGCGCATGACGAACGGATTTGTAGAATTGCGCACGTACATGGAAACCCCTTCGAAGATGTTCGGAGAAGATGTAGTTGAGGTATGGAAGATACTGCTCAGGAAGTGAAGCGGTTACCTGTATGCATACCTAAGCGCCACATCCCCTATCGCATCAAGCGCGTCTATGCACCTGTCGCTTATCATCTCCATCCTCTCATAGACTTCCTTATACTTTATTATCGTCTTGGCATTGCTCATCTTCATTGCCGAGGCAAGCGCCTCCCTGAGCATGTTGTCCACTCTGTTCTCGTATTTTGCGCCTTCTTCGTGAAGACTTGAGAGGCGCTGCATGACACTAGAATCTGTCTGAAGGTCCCTCAGGGCAACGAGGCTTTTGTATACACTGTCTATGCACAGCCTTGTCTCATTCATCATTTCAAGCATGCTTCCATCCGCCTTCTCTATATCAAATATCACGAACCTTGCAGCCACGGCTTCCTCTGCATCCATTATGTCGTCAAGGCTGGAAGCGAGGTGCGACACGTCCATGTATGCAGTGCCGTTTGCCTTCAGGTTTATTATGTTCTCCATTATGAACTTGACGTTAAGGTCCGCCTCGTGCTCGAGCTCCCGCATCCTTTTAAAATTGGCCTTCCTCTTTGACATGTCCTTTTCTGTTTCGGCTATCAGATCAGCGCCCTTCACTATATTGCCCATCAGCCTGGAAAATTCTGAGCCCATCACTTCAGTTATTATTACGAACTCTGTCTCTGCTGAAGTCTCAGAAAGCGATTTCTGGTTTGTCTCGGGAAGCAGCGCGATAGTTATCACGCACCCGAGCAAGGCAAGAACTCCGAGCGCGCCGAGAAGGCTGAACTGCCCTATCGCGGCTATCAGGAGCGGGAAAAACAGTGTGGATATGGCCGCCCCGAACTTGCCCGACATGGCAGCGATGCCGTGGCCCCTTGCCCTGAGCTGGGTCGGATAAAGCTCGACCGGGTACACATATGTGGTTGTGTTTGGGCCGTAATTGCTGAAGAAAAATGACAGCCCGTAAATGAAAAAGAACAGAAGCACCGAATATGCGAGCATGGCCTTGCCGAACAGAGCTATCACTATGAACGACATTGCTATCATGAAAAAGCCAACTGCCTGCATGGACTTCCTTCCCTGCCTGTCAATAAGCGCCACGGCAACCCAGTATCCAGGCACTGCTGCCAGCAGCAGTATCAGGGCCGATGCCTCTGTAGGCCCGAAAATTCCGCTGAAGCCTAGAAAGGTTGTCAGGTACGGCGTGAATATGGCAGTCCCGTAATAAGAGGCGTCGAGTATGAACCAGCTGGCGGCAGTAGCAAACACAATCCGCCATCTTTTGCGCAGGAATTCCATGCTGTTTATCCTGCTTTTTGAAAATATGTTGGTACCTTCGGCAGTCTCTGCTTTTATTGTCCTGCCCTTAGCAGAAACTATCCCAAGGGCGTCAGAAGCCTTGGATTCGTTTCCAAGGTATTCGCTGTACAGAGGTGTTTCTAGCAGCTTTGTCCTGGCATAGAGTATGGTCATTGTAGGCACAGCGCCTATGGCGAGCAGCAGCCTCCAAATGGTCGACGTAGGCAGCCCGGTATAAAGCAGCAGGAAGGCAATTGCTATTCCGGCTATCAGCCCGAATCCCTGCATGGCAAAGGTCGACGATATGAGTTTGCCCCTGTCCCTTTTGTTCGCGTATTCTGCGACTATGGTTGCGCTCAGCGGATAGTCCCCGCCTATTCCTATTCCGAGCACAAACCTCCATATTATCAGCTGTATCAGGTTGGCGGAAGTCGCCGAGCCCAAGGCTGCTATTATAAGTATGCTTACAGTGATCCAGTAGGCGGACTTCCTGCCGAGCTTGTCCCCTACAAAACCGAAGAACAGCGGTCCCACCACCGCGCCGAACAGCGCCGCGCTGGCCGCTATTCCGATCCCTGCAGGGGTAAGGTTGAATATAGGTCTTAGCATGAGCAGTACTATGCCTATTACAAACAGGTCGTACGCGTCAGTAAAAAAGCTCATCCCGGATATCAGGGTTATGCGCCAATGCCCACGGCTAAGTTTTGAATTGTCAAGGTATTCTCTTACCCCCATCAAACCAACCAAACAGTTAATAAATTTGAGCCAACATTTAAAAAACATCTCAAATTATTTGCGGTGATGCACATAAGGATAAGCGCGGCCAATGCCAAGGTGTACCTGAGAACTCTGGAATACGGGGACGCCGCGGCAATCGCAGCCAACGCGAACGACAAGGAGATAGCGGAAAGCATATCCGACGAAGGAACCTTTCCGCACCCTTATTCGGAGGAGGACGCGCTGTCTTTCATAAAACGCGCCTCCGAGGAAGCGGCAAGCGGCATAGGGCTGCACATGGGGATATTCTGCGTTGAAACTGACGAGCTCGTCGGAGTCATAGGACTGAGCTACATAAACATGCACAGTAAGAAATCCGAGGTCGGATTCTGGATAGGGAGAAAATTCTGGGGCAGGGGATACGGAAAAGCTGCGCTGCGGCTTATGCTGGCATTCGGCTTCGCAAGGCTCGGCCTGAACAGGATATATGGAATAGCCTTCGCAAGCAACGAAAGATCGATACGCATGATGCAGTCCGTCGGCATGAAGGAGGAGGCAAGGCTCAGGGAGAACGGTATAAAAGGCGGCAGCCTTGTAGACGATGTGCTGCTCGCCATATTATCAAAGGAATTCGTGCAGCAGGACATATCCATTTCATAAAAATTCCGCTAATCGCGATAATTTAGATAAAGCTAAAAATATGTAATAATATTAAAAGGCGAACATTGGTGCTTATAATGTACATAACTAAGTCTACGGTTAAGAAGATGCTGAAGGGCGCAGGCGCAACAAGGGTGAGCGAGTCTGCTCTGTCGTACTTCCAGGAGCAGCTCGAGAAAATCGCCCTGAAGGCCGCATCGAATTCAGTGAAGCTTTCAAAGCATGCCAAAAGAAAGACTGTGGAGGAATCGGACGTCAAGCTTTCCTTCCAGTGACAATAAGGCAGTGGCAGGCCGTAGCCCTCTTTCTGTTTTAGGCAGCATTCGACTGAGCGGCGTTTAGCCTTGCATGCTCACTGCGTAATGCATCGGCGCGTTTCACCTGCGCATGCGCGCTCGTTGTGTCATAGCTTGTGCGCAATTGCAGTATCGTTTCTGTTCCGAATCAGGCATTGTGCCATTATACGCTCTGCATGAGAGGAGCTTCCTCCTTTCGGTAGGCTGCCCGCCTGCCACCAGCCTATATTTTCCATGCAAAATATAAATAATTATTTAAACTTTGGTGGCTGTAATTATCTTGGTTTGGATGAACGGCAGAACTGGAGTGTACTCGGCCTTATTTTTCCTGCTGGTTATGTTCACCGCTCTTAATTCCTCCATAACCACCCAGCAGTACAAGGTGCCGCAGCCCTACAACCTTATCGTCGCAATTATACTGATAATAGCCGTGGTCGCGATAGGCATAAAGTTCATAAAGAACGTTCTCACGACCATACTCATATTCGTAGTCCTGTTCATACTTGCTTCTGTTGCATACAGTTTCTTTACCACCGGAGCACTGACGCTTAGCGGCGTATCGGGATTCATAGGAGGGATTGTCAGCTTCCTTAAAGAGATACTCGGAGTGTCCCACGCAGTCTCGAACACGGTATCAAACGTGAGCAAGGCAGGATCGAATATACCCTACTCGTGACCTGCGCATTTTGCAGCGTAAGTGTCGATAGCATGAACAACTATGCGGACAGGCTCTTGGAAGCCGTTAACAAAAAGGGAAACCCGTGCATTGTCGGACTCGATCCGCGCTTGGGGGGCATGCCCCGCTTTGCAATTTCAAAAGGCGGCGCACCAGAAGAATCAGTCAGGTCCAGCATTTTTGAGTACCACAAATGCATCATAGATGCGGTGCACGACCTGGTCCCGGGGGTGAAGCTGCAAAGCGCGTTCTACGAGCAATACGGCATCGGTGGCATTGCCGCAATGCAGGACACCATAAAATATTCAAAGGAGAATGGCATGGTCGTGATAATAGATGCCAAGCGCGGCGACATAGCTTCGACCGCAGAAGCATACGCCAACGCATTCCTTGGGGAATCCGAAGTCATGGGCGAGCGCGCGCCCGTTTTTGACGTGGACTGCATAACCGTTTCACCGTATTTGGGGATGGACAGCATTGAGCCTTTCATCAGGGCATGCATGAAATACGGGAAGGGCATTTTCGTTTTGGTAAAGACTTCGAACCCCGGCTCATCCGACATACAAAACGCCAAAATGGCTGACGGCAGGGAACTTTATGCGAGGGTCGCAGAAATGATAAATTCGTATTCGGAAAAGCTTGTGGGCGAAAGATACGGCTACAGCTCTGTGGGCGCCGTAGTAGGCGCTACATTCCCAGAGGAGGCAAGGCGTATCAGGAAAATGCTGCCGAGGTCAATTTTCCTTGTGCCAGGATACGGCTCGCAGGGAGGCACCGCAGCCGACGCCGCGGAGTGCTTTAACGAAGACGGCCTGGGCGCCGTGGTAAACGCCTCCAGAAGCGTAACCTACAGCCTGAGCTCGCCAGAGCTCGAAAGAAAGGATGCGATGGCAGAGATACGCGAAAAGGCAAGGCTCATGATAGCAGATGTAAACTCAGCTCTGGAGCGCAAGGCAGGAGGCGATAAAAAATGAAAGTGCTGATAGTGGGATGTTCTGGCGGAATAGGTAGTGAAATATCTGCGCAGCTCCATAATAGTGGATACGAGCTCATAGGCATTGACAGGGAAAAGCCCGGGCAGACAGATATCTTTTCCAGATTCTACAAAACCGACCTGCGTGCAACGGGCGAAGTCCTTGCTGCATGCCGCAAGGCAAAGAGCGCCGGGAATCTTTGGGCTATCATATATGTAGCCGGAATATATCCTATCGTGGCGGCCGAAGACTATGGCATAGCGCTGTGGGACGAAGTGCACAGCGTAAACGTGAGGAGCGCATTTATAATATTCAAGGAGCTTGCGCCGCGCATACAGAAGGGAGGCAGGATAGTCACGATAGTGTCGGGTGCCGCGCACGTGGGCAGCAGGGATCTTGCATATTCTGCTTCAAAGGCCGGGCTGCTGGGCCTTACGAAGAGCCTCGCTTTAAACCTAGCCAAAAAAGGGATTTTGGTAAATGCCGTGTGTCCTGGGGTAATAGAAACGAAGATGTCTGCGCGCATGAATCCCAGGGACGTGGAGGCGTACAAGAAAAAGATACTCCTGGGGCGCAAGGGCAGCCCCGCCGAAGTGGCAGTCGCGGTCGAATACCTGCTAAATCCAAAGAATACTTATATGACCGGGGCAACGATAGATGTCAACGGCGGATTGTACCTGAGATAAGCTGGTATGCATGGGAGCCTACGATATTGTAATAAGCGACCAGGATTCCGAGGATCTCCGCGCAAGAATAGCAGAACTGTCCGGACTTCAAAGTTCTGGGGTGAACATCACGCGCTTCCACGACGGGGAGTTTAAAATGAGGCTGGAAAAGTCCGGCATGAACGGCAAAAATGTCGTCTTGGTGCACAGGCTTTTTCCAAATCCCGGCGACAAGACGCTTGAGCTACTACTGCTGTGCCGGAAACTAGGCAGAGACGGCGCAAGAATACATCTGGTGCTGCCGTATATGAGCTATGCGAGACAGGACCGCGAATTCTTGGAAGGAGAAATTGCCACGATAGGGATATTGGCTGACATTTTGCAGAGCTGCTGCGTCGGATCCATAACCACTGTCGACATGCACAGCGCCGCAGGGCTTGCCATGTTCAAAATTCCTGTCAAAAACCTCTCGGCGTCCAAACTGCTTTCTGATTATATAGTATCAAACGGCTTAGCCCCAAGGCCTGTGGTAATATCACCAGACAAGGGAGGCACAGAGCGCGCGCAGATTGTGGCAAAAATGCTTTCTGCGCCGTGCTTTTCGCTTGAAAAACACAGGGACAGGGTTACTGGAGAGGTAACTACCGATGCATCAGAAATCCCTGTAAAGGATATGAACGCAATAATAATCGACGATATGATAGTATCTGGAAACAGCACTGCGAACGCGGTGAAAATCATAAAAGGCAGGGGCGCAAGCAGCGTGACCGTCGCGGTCACGCACGGCCTTTTTCTGGACAACGCCGGAAAAAGGATCATGGATGCCGGTGCAAGCGAAATAATCTCAACAAACACACTGCATAATGAATATTCAAAGGTTGACGTATCCGGCATGATATCCGAAAGCCTCCTCGCAGGCATGGACTAGCGCAGCCCGCAGTCAATAATCAATTGCGATCAATGGTGCTAAGATGGACGACTTCGAAAGACTTAAGAAGGAGATAGCAGGCGGAATATACGAGAACGGGATGCTGCTGACATGGTACAGAAACAATCCATCAGGATGGAAGCTTGCAAGCGGCGCGTGGAGCCCGTTCTACATAAACCTAAGGCAGATAACTTCCTTTCCAAGGCTGTACTCCAAGGTAATAGACGCATTCTGCATGATGCTGGATAAAAACGGCATATCCATTTCCGAACATAAGGCTGTCGGCATAGCCATGGGCGGCATAGCCCTGGCAAACGGGGTTTCGTTAAGGTTCGGAATGCCTTCGCTCTATACAAGAAAACTTCCCGAAGGGGTAAGTACCAAGGAAGAAATAGGCAGTTACATATCTAGCCATGGCCAGCATGCCTTGGTTGAGGGCGTACTGAAAAACAACGACAGGCTTATGCTTTTCGATGACGTCGTGACATCAATGGAAAGCAAGGTGATGGCGATAAACCAGATAAGTATGGAGGTCGAGAAGCGCCGGCTAAGCGGAATTGCTGTCGAAGCAGTATATGTTGTGGTGGACAGGGGCTTCGGCAAGGAAAAGGCAAAGGCGCTCGGGCTAGAGCTTCATTCTATCCTTACGCTAGAGGAGATCGTGAACCTTCTTGGAGATGCGCTAGCGCCCAAGGAAAGGGATGTAATGCTGGACTACCTTAAAGACGCGAAGGCATTCCAAGACGCAGGAATGCAGAATGAGCTGAGGCGGGCTGCAAAGGAATGAGATACAAGCGCAACAATGGTTTACGATGCACTGGCACTACACCTTGGCCATCCTCCTCAAAAGCAGATCGTACCTTTCCTTAGTCTTTGGATATGAGATTATATACTCCTTGGTGCGCTCCTGCTCGTTTTCAAATGTTGCGCCGCTGTCAAACTGCTGCTTAGTGAAATCTACAAACCTGCCATCCGGCAGTTGATTATAATAGTGGGAGCTGACGCCTTCAACGCCCCGAACTTCTGTGCGCAGTATTCTACCGCCGAAATGATCGTACACGACTGCGGCAGTTATGGCGCACTGCCCCCATGCTGGATTGTCTCTACTCCATCTTTCCGGATCAGCGCTTGTTTCGGCCGACCATGCTTCTGAAATATTATCATAAAGTCTGCTTATGCTCAATTGCGGCTTCTCCGCATGGAATATCCCATTTGTAACAATTCTGAAAGCGCTATCATTTATGTAGTATACTTCAAGCTCCCGATTCAATGGAAGCTTTGCATCCATGTTAGACCTGGGTTTACCTAATCTTGTAGTTACTGTGGGAAAAATTGTAGTGAGAGGATTTTCCTTGTAAAAGTCCGCAAGCAGCGCTTCATACACTACGTTGCCTCCTGCGTCGGCTTTTACTATCTGGATGTAAGGATGAGCAAATTCAAGCAGCATGCTCTGGCATGGCAGGCAAGGCGGTGTAACTGGCTGGTTAATTTTAGTTCCGGCATCCGTAAATACTCCGGTAAGCCTCTTTAAGTCAGTGCCGTTGTAACCATCCAAATGCGCCCTATAGACTGCCATCCTTTCGGCGTGAATGCCGCCGTCCTGGCCATATGTTTCTATATTGGCTCCGGTATATATCTTACCGTCGTATGTTCTGACTGCATATCCCACGCTTGATCTGAATGTCATTGCCAAATGTTCTTTCGCATATAGTGCCTTTTCTACCTCTTCTTTTATCTCGGCACGGTCGGTCTCGCTGCGTATTCTTATTGCCATAGGATCCACCTCCAAAGCGTTCAAGATTGTATACTTTATTTGTACCCGCAACCCCTGCTGCCGATTGATCTACTTCCGGGCATTTGGCATGTGCCGCTGGTCGGATTTGAACCGACGACATTCCGGTTTTTGATGCCGAATTCTGCATTCGGCAACTTCAGCCGGACGCTCTCCCACTGAGCTACAGCGGCGCGCTATATCCTTTTTATCAAACATATATAAAAATATTGTATCCCGAAGTTCTATAAGCGGCGAGACCCGCTTTGCTAGCAGTGGCGCTTTGGAATGGACTACTCTTGGGAGGATATCAGCCCCTATAATGTCATAGTCAACACTACAGGCATGGATGCCAGAGCCTACCAAATAAACATACTCAAGAGCATATACGCAGGAAGGAATACCCTCGTAGTGCTGCCTACGGGCCTTGGCAAGACGCTGATAGCAGTGTTTGCAATATCAAAGTCGCTCTACGAGGGCAAGAAGGCGCTCATGCTGGCGCCCACACGCCCGTTGAGCGAGCAGCACTACGATTCCCTGCTTAAGCTGCTCAAGATAAATGCCACGGACATATTCCTGGCAACCGGTAGCGTCAGAGGCTCAAAGCGGCAGGAGCTTGAGTCCGCGTCAAGGGTGGTTGTCGCGACACCGCAGACAATATACAACGACATGATCAAGGGCAGGCTTTCGCTCTCAGATTTCGGCATAGTGATATTCGACGAATGCCACAAGGCAGTCGGAAAATACTCCTACACCTACATAGCCAACGAGTGCAAGGAGCGCGGCATACAGGTCCTGGGCCTTACCGCCTCGCCCGGAAGCGACCAGAAACGGATAAGGGAGCTCGTCGCCGCGCTCGGTATAGAGAAGATAGAGGCCAGGAGTTCCCTCGACGAAGACGTATCACCTTATGTCATGGGCACCAGCACTAGGACAGTTTACGTGGAGAAAAGCGAACCTATAAAGGCAATAACTGCGGTGCTTAAGCCGGTAATAGACGAACACCTGCACAATCTGTACAAGATAGGCATGAGCCCCTTCAAGGAGTTCGAGCACATGCCGAAGGGCAAGCTCATAGAGATAGGCAACAACATAAGCAAGATAGAGGCAAAGAACTACAGGTTCAACGCAATGTTCAACTACGTCTACCTGCTCAATCTCGTGCATGCCTACGACCTCATATCGACCGAGGGCATATACCCTTTCCTCAACTACTTCGAGTCGCTGCAGTCTAGGGAAAAGAAGAGCAGGAGCCTCGAGAGCATGCTGAAGAATGCGGAGGTGAAAAGGGCCATAGATATAGCCATGCACGCAGCCGCAGCAGGGGAGGAGCATCCCAAGATGTGGATGATAGCCGACATACTTCGGCAGCAGGGCGCTTCGAAGAGCACAATAATATTCGTGCAGTATCGCTCCACCATAAAGAAGCTCGTTGACATCCTCAACGGCGAGGGCATAAGCGCCATGGCGTTCGTGGGCAAGAACAACGGGGTAACGCAGGAAATGCAGTCCAGCACGCTCGAAAAATTCAGGTCGGGCAAGTTCAAGGTGCTTGTAGCTTCATCGATAGGCGAAGAAGGTCTTGACATACCCAGCGTCGACATGGTAATCTTCTACGAACCCATACCAAGTGCGATAAGGAACATACAGCGCAAGGGTAGGACTGGGAGGTTTCGCTTCGGAGAGGTCATGATCCTCGTCACAAGAGGCACGAAGGACGAAGCCTATTTAATGGTTTCAAGGCTAAAGGAAAAAAGGATGTTCGACATACTGCGCAGGATGGGCGCGAGCATGGACAGGAACCCATATGGCCAGAGCCAGTACCGGCAGAAGAAGCTGTGATATAGATGATAAACGTCAACATACTGTTCGTCTTCGTGGCCGCGGTGGCCATACTGGGCTTCATACTCAACTCGCTTTTCGACAAGATAAAGATAACCAGCATACTGCCGCTGATGCTGATAGGGCTCGTAATAGGCCCAGCCCTGCACCTAATAAACACCGGCCCCGGAAGCGTGGTACAGTCCCTTACTCCTTACATAAGCGCCCTTGCAATAGCGTTCATACTTTTCGACGTCGGTCTGAACATGGACCCAAAAAGGCTGAGGAAAGTTTTCTACACGGCCACAAAGTTCACTTTTGTAGCAGCAATAAGCACGGGCCTAGTGCTCGGCGCAATAGCATACCTCACGTTTGGCTGGAACCTCGTCGAGTCGATGATGTTCGGCTTCGCGCTTTCAGGGCCGAGCAGCATCATAGTGCCCACTCTGGTAAAGGTGATAAGGGCGCCTGACGACCTCAAGACGACGCTTTTATACGAGAGTGTGTCATCCGACACCGTTGAGCTCATAATACCAATAATACTTCTCGAGATACTGGTCCAGTCCAACCTTACGCCAGTAGGCGTGTTCGGGCTTGTTATCGCAACGATATTCGGCTCTATAATATTCGGCGTGGCAGCTGCAATAATATGGCTCTTCATCATGAACCGGTTCAAATCCTATAGCAGGGAATACAGCTGGATGCTCACCATAGCCGTGGTCCTGGCAGCATACGGAATTTCCGAGATTGTAGGGCTGAACGGGCTGATAACTGTTTTCGTATTCGGAATAATATTCACGGCGGTCGGATCTAACTCATCGTCAAATGCTGGCCCGGCCCACGAGCCGTCGTTCGCAGAGAAATACCTCTCGCTGCCCGACGACGTAGAGCATATCAAGAGCTACCAGCGCGAGGTAGCTCTGTTTACCAGCACGTTCTTCTTCGTCTACATAGGCATGCTATTCAGCGTGAGCAGCGCGACTTTGCTCGCCGTGCTGCTGACGGTAATGCTCGCATTGATAATAATACTGGTCAGGAGCGCGTTCGTGCCTATGCTAAAAGGCTATATGGACAAGGACCCGCACTACAGAGGCAAGCAGAGTTCTCTCATATCATACAACGTTGCGCGAGGACTGTCCCCATCGATAGTGGCCACGCTGCCGCTGGCCGCCGGGATAGTCATACCAGGATTCCTAGACGCAATATTCATGGTGATACTCTTCACCAACGTGGTGTCCACCATAGGCATATTCTTTGCATACCGCGATTACGACAGTGCCCCAAAGAAGCCGGCGGCGTGACGCTCTGTTTATTAATCTTTAGCAGCAAAAATAATATGTGGTCAATTGCACAGGTACGTAAAGGGCGCCAGAAGCGAAAGGGAACTGATAAACGAATTTTACAATAACGACTACTCGGTTATGCGCGCAGCCGGCAGCGGGGTAAATTCGCTGAGCCCTGACATAATCGTGTTCAAGGGCGCCAGGGGCATGGCATTCGAGTGCAAGGCATGGGACAAGTCAACTGTTTCTATAGAGGTTGAAAAATTCGAAGAGCTGAAGAGATGGAAGCTCAACAGCGGTATGGAAACCTTCATAGCGTGGAGGATGAACGGCCGCGGATGGTTTTTCATAAGGCTGGATGAGATGAAGAAGGCAAAGAAGAATTACACTGTGACGCGCAGGACCGCAACCGCCATAAACAGGACTCTGAGCAGCCTGATAAAAGGCGAAATCGTCGCACAAGTCAGGGAGGCTGCGACGGCCGCATCAGAGCTCGCAGATGCGTAGGCATCCTGAGTCGCAAGGGTCCCTAAAAGTTTATATATTTAAGTAATCAATCATTTAATCGGAAATAGTCACATTTGGATAGTGTAAAACACTGTGGCAATTATATGTCTAATATTATAGACAATCATATCATATATTCTGGCATATTCAGCCATTACGGCAATCGCTATTCCTAAATGCGCCTATTTCTGCAAGAGCACGCGGTCCGCTGCGCGGACACGGTGATTATATGGCAAAGACTTACATAGACATAGTAAAATACATGATAGAAGCCAGATTCGACATATCTGGATCGGTTGAAAAACCAGACATAATAGGGGCCATATTCGGCCAGACCGAGGGACTTCTTGGTGAGGACCTTGATCTCAGGGAGCTGCAGAAGAACGGCAAGATAGGCAGGATTGAGATAGAGAGCGGAAGCAGCAACAACAAGACATATGGAAAGCTCATGCTGCCCTCATCGCTGGGCAGAGTCGAAACCTGCATAATAGCTGCCGCCATAGAGTCTGTTGACAGGGTAGGCCCGTTCGAAACAGTTTTCAAGGTGGACAAGGTAGAGGACACTAGGAACGAAAAGAGGAGCAAGGTCATAAAGAGGGCCAAGGAGCTGGTCAAGGATCTGCTCAACAACGTGATACCGGACAGCAAGGAGATAAGCGAACTGGTATCTTCTGACGTAAAATCCAGCACCGTAGTAACATACGGCCCGGACAACCTTCCGGCAGGACCGGAGATAGCCAAGAGCGAGAGCGTAATACTGGTCGAGGGCAGGGCCGATGTAATAAACCTGCTGAAAAGCGACATAGCGAACTGCATAGCAGTGGGCGGGGCAACCGGGAAGATACCGAAGACCATAACCGACCTGTGCGCGCAGAAGGAGGTCACTGTGTTCCTGGACGGCGACCACGGCGGAGACATGATACTGAAGAGCCTGTCGAACGTATCCGAAATAGACTACGTAGCAAGGGCTCCGGACGGCAAGGAGGTCGAAGAGCTCACAAGGAAGGAGATAATAAAGGCGCTAAGGTCAAAGGTGCCGTACGAGCAGATCTCGGCGCTGTCGAAGAACGGGCACAACCACCAGGATGACAGGCGCGACTTCCACCGCCAGGAAGACAGGTTCAGGAGGCAGAGGGGCCCTCCGCAGAATCCGCCGGGCCAAGAGCAGCCCAGCAGTGTGCTGAGCCCTTCGGAGATAGCCAACAACATGATGGACAAGAGGCGCGAAGCAGACACGCATCCGGAAAGCCGCGAAGAGCGCGGCACGTCGCCTTCGGACTCTGACCAGATAGAAAAGGTGGAATTCTATGATTCAGAGCAGGAGAAGCGGCCTGCCGAGCCGCCCCAAAAGAACGCCATTGCGCCCAAAGACGAATATGTTAATTCGCTCAAGGAGCTAAAGAACACGCTGCGCGGAAGGCTATACGGAACTGATATGAAGATGATATCAGAAATTCCAATAAGGGAGCTGATACAGAGCGTGCAGGAAGTAGATGGCATAGATGCGATAGTATTCGATGGGATAATAACACAGAGGCTGATAGAACTGGCGTATTCGCACGGCGTAAAGGCGATATATGGCATACGCGCAAGCCAGATATCCAGAAGGTACGACAGCCTTCTGCTTTATACATCAGAAGCCGGAAAGATATAACGGTGCATCAGCACTGGAAATCCGCACGCCGGCAGTGCGCGGACCGCATTCGGCGATTCCGCAAAGGTATAATAATTTATAATCCGGTTATAAATTACCCTTAAGGTTGTGCAGCGGCTTGCCTGCTGCGCGGTTGTGGTTCAATGGCATCCGCATACGATAAGATATTGAATCCAATATTCAAAAAATACGGCCTGCCGGACTGGCTTAGGCCATTCCTGATAGGTTACATCAAAAGCGACCCGATAAACGCGGCAAGGCGCGCGCTCAGCTTCATAGACGTTAAAAGGAAAAAGGGCGAAGTAACCCCCCAGTACGTCAGGCTGCCCAACGGGATAACCTTCAAGATGGAGAACGTTGTGCACCTTCTCAGCCTGTTCCTTTACGGCACCATGGAGTTTGCCAGGATATCCGAGGGATGGGCACAAAGCAGCGACCATTCAAATCCCGAATATTTGCAGCATTTTACCAGCGTCGCGGAGATACAGATGAAGCACGCCAGGGCCATAAAGAACCTCCTTGACGGCTTGGGCCATAAGCCGGCAGAGCCCACAAAGGAGATGCGCGAGGTTTTCTCGTACCTGGAGACGCTGCAGGAATGGAGCGACAGGATTGTTGCGGGGGACATGCTGCTCAGGTACTCGTACGGGGTTTCATTCGGAATGCCATTCTACAAGGCTTTTTATCCCGTCCTTCCGGAATACATGCGCACATTCGGCAAGGCGTTCAAGGAAGGATTTCCAGAAATAAAGAGGGGAGAGGAGCTCGCCGCCGGAATAATCGCGAGCACGGAAGACCAGGCCCACATGCTTAACCTGAGCGAAGAGTTCCTTGCACGCATCGTGGCGTCCATAAACAGCGAAATGAAGATTGCAAAGGCTTCGAAAATAACAAACGAAGCGGAGCTGCTCAAGACCATAGCCGTTGTATATCCTCTGCATTCGCTCGAGGAGGCCGGTATAAGGCTCGACATGAAGGCCGAACTCTCGAAGATACTGAAAATGGCGTCAAGGTAGGCGCAGCTTCGCATGGCTCGGACCGGCGTAGTAAAAATTTAAATATGTTTAGACCCATTAGTAAAACGAAAGTGAGCTGATCAGCGTATTTTGGCGGCGGTTCAAGTCTCAAAGGTTGGCACTGATACATCAAAAAATAAACATGTGATAGATATGCCAGAAGAAGAACAAATTGTAAACAAGGAGGAGAAGGAGAACGTAGTATACATAGGCAAGAAGCCGACGATGAACTATGTGCTTGCTGTAGTGACCCAGTTCAACAATGGCATGAATGAAGTTACGATAAAGGCGCGGGGCAATGCCATATCCAGGGCCGTAGACGTTAAGGAAATCGTGCAGAACAAGTTTATGCCCAACGTCAAGGAAAGGAGCATAAAGACGTCTTCTGAGGAGCTGACCAACGAGGATGGCACGAAATCGAAAGTCAGTGCGATACAGATAGTCCTGGGCAAGTAGGCCCAGTGCGTCCCTTATTTTATTTTTTCCCAATTCTTGCGGCCAGCAGGTCTGTTGCAGCCACTATCCCTATGCACTTCATGCTCGACCTTGAATCCACCACAGGTATTCTGCCAAGGCCGGAATTGATTATCTCCACCGAAGCGTTTTCTATCGTGCTGTCACGCTCCACAAAAACCGGCTTGTCCATCGCTTTTTCAACCGTTCCTTCGCCAGCCCCCTCCAGCTTTTCAAGCCGCGCTATTCCGACAAGCACTTCGCCGTCAAGGACCGGGAGCATGTCAACATTAGAGCCTTTTGCAAGCGCCACTGCGTTCCTTACGCTTGTGGTGCGGCTCACCGCAACAAGCTTCTTTGAAATCATGTCTTCTATGCCTGCAGGTTTTGATGCCATCCGATCAAATAATTTTATGAATAACAAAAATATTAAATAGTATTACAAAAAATATAATGCATCTTGTTGTAAAGGTAAGTAAATGATAAGGACTCATTACATAAAGGACCTGAGCCAGTCGCTGGACGGCAAGGAGGTAACCCTGGCGGGCTGGGTGCACGAAGTAAGGGAGCTCGGCAACCTGACGTTTCTGCTCTTGAGGGACAGCACCGGGATAATACAGGTGATAGGGAAGCGCGGCGTGGTCGGCGAATCCATAATCAAGGACCTTTCGCTGCCAAAAGAAAGCGTGATAAAGGTAAGGGGCAAGGTAAAGGTCAACAAGGAGGCAAAGGCCGGCTTTGAGCTTATTCCAGAGGAGGTGGAGAATCTCAACCCGCTTTCTACAAACATCCCTTTTGAGGTAACCGGAAAGGTTCCCGTAGAGTTAGACACCAGGCTGAACTTCAGGTACATAGACATGCGCAGGCTAAACACATCAGCGATATTCTCAATAGAGTCCACCGTGCTCCGGGCGTTCACCGAAGGCATGTACGCCAGGGGATTCAGCCAGATAAGGCCTCCCGGCATAGTTGCCGAGGCTACCGAAGGCGGCGCAGAGCTTTTTCCCGTGCAGTATTTCGAATACAAAACATACCTGGCTCAGTCGCCGCAGCTTTATAAGCAGCTTGCAATAATCGGAGGCATGGACAAGGTGTTCATGATAGTGCCGGCTTACAGGGCCGAGAAATCCAACGACGTCTACCACCTTAACGAATCAACGCAGATGGATATAGAGATCGGGTTCGCGGACCACAACGACGCGATAGCCCTGCTGTCCGAAACCGTTACCGACATAATAAAAGCGGTGAAATCAAAGGAAAAGCATGCGCTCAACCAGCTCAACGTCGACATTGAAGTGCCGAAGATAAAGACAGTAACATACGAGGAAGCCGTAGACGCGCTGAAAAGCGAGGGCAAAGTGCAGATCGAGGCTGGGCAGGACTTTACCAGGGAGGCCGAGGTCGGCATAGCAAGGCTGTTCGGCGACGCGGTCATAGTGAGGGATTACCCTACTGCAATAAGGGCCTTCTATTCAATGCCGAACGACGAAAATCCAAACATATCAAATAGCTATGACTTCATATACAAAGGCATCGAGATATCCAGCGGCGCGCAGAGGATACACCAGCCGGAGCTTCTGATTGAGGCCATAAAGAAGAAGGGGATGGACCCCAAAAGTTTCGAATTTTATATAAACGCTTTCAGGTGCGGCGCACCTCCGCATGCGGGGTGGAGCATAGGTCTGGAGCGCATAGTCATGAAGATAACCGGATCAAGCAACATACGGGAATGCTCGCTTTTCCCGAGGGACAGGAAACGCGTTAGCCCATGATTTGCAAACCATCAAACTATTTGCTTAAAAATTTAAAAATAAGAAAAGTATTTATATTGGAGAAACCCTTATATACATTGCGGACAAATTGTAAGGTGTAATATTTATGAATTTTGTAAGCAACATGCTTGTAAGAAAGCACTGGAAAAAGCTGGACAGGTATCTTGAAAACGACAAGCTGATGGGCATGAAGGTAAAGGTTGTGCACGAGACAAAGAGCCCGTCAATAAATACGTACAGGATACTCCCTACCGAAGAAAACTGAACTCATTCTGGAAATTTCCAAAATAAAAACATCGGCAGGGCATGCGTCGCTATTACTGCATAAGAGCGTAGCCTGTCAATTTCCATCTCTGCGACACGTTGCGCATCACGGCAATCTTTGACCCCGGCTCTGCGCATACCGGATGCTTCAGCTCAACCTTCAGCATGTTCTTTTTGCTGCTTCTGACGTATCCTACAACCGTGAGCGTGCCCACGCTGAGTATTACCGGCTCGTTCTCTGAAAATCCCTTTTCCTCAATGTCCTTTCTGTTCATGGAGTAATATTTCAGGCCAAGGTTCAAAGCAGATTCTGGAAGCCCGCCAATGTGGCCCGCGACGTTTCCCACCAGCCCGTCAGCCTTGGTATACGACGGGTCAAGCTCCGTGGAGATGCCTATCAGCCCGCCTGGCACAGCTTCATCAAGCTCAGAGGTTCCGCTGCTTATGCCGGTTATCACTGTCACTATCGGCTTGTAAGTCTCCTTCTTGGACGAGTGCGACATGTTTATGCCGGGGCGTATCTCTATCTTGTCGCCCTTCCTGAACACGCCCTTGACTATTGTGCCGCCTATGACCCCGCCTGAAATGCCGCCGGGCCGCGTACCCGGCTTGTTTATGTCGAACGACCTTGCAATGTACATGAGCGGCTCAGCAGACAGGTCATGCTTCGGCAGAGGTATCTCTGCGATCAACTTTAGCAGCTCGTCTATGTTTATGTTCCTGTTTGTCATTACCGGGACTATCTGTGCATTCTCTATTATGCTGCCCTTCAAAAACTCCCTGATCTGCTTGTAGTGCGCTATCGCTGCCTCCTTGCCCACAATGTCGACCTTTGTCTGCACTACGATTACATTCTTTATGCCGAGAAGGTTGATAATCATGAGATGCTCCCGTGTCTGCTGCATTGGGCACGGCTCATTGGCCGCTATCACGAAGAGTATGGCGTTTATTATGTTGGCGCCGGCGATTGCCGTAGCCATGAGGGTCTCGTGGCCGGGCGCATCAAGTATCGAAATCCTGACCACCGGCTTCGGCACGCCCTCGCAGTGCTCGCACCTGTCTCCTATGGTGTATGCCTCTGCGCCCTCGCAGTGCTCGCATTTCTTTATTATTGCATCGGCATAGCCGAGCTTTATGGTCATGTTCCTCTTTATGCTTTCGCTGTGCCTGTCGGTCCAGATGTTTGTTATTGCCTTGACCAGCGACGTCTTTCCATGATCGATATGGCCCAGCGTGCCTATGTTAATCATGCTCTGTTTCATGCCTTCCGTCCGAATCTACCTTCTATTTTTTATCCTCTTTCTTCTCGGCCTCCTTCTTAGGGAATATCTCGTCGGGGCTTTTGTCCCCGTATTCCTCTATCGCGGCGTTGACCTGAGCTGTCGAGGCAGATATGGTGTTGCCCACCACCGTAGACCTCCTTCTTTCGCCCTTGCTCCTTCCGGATGGCTCTGCCTGTGTCAGTATCTTGCGCTTTGCGGTTCCGGTGACATTCTTTTTCATCGGGAAGCCGCTGCTATCCGAGCCGCCGGTTATCTTGAGCTTGAACCCGGGCAGCCCCGCGAATGCGCCTTCCACTACGTCGCCTATCTTGCGGTTAAGGAGCGCCGCTTCCATATCCTTGCTCAATTCGATCTGAGCAGACCTTCCCGTTTTCTTATCGGAATATACCAGTTTCAATAAATCACCTAACATAAATCGCTAACTACCTGTACATGCTTTCGGGCTCATCCTTGAACCTCTTTATCCTGTCCTCCATCTCCTTCGGGATTGCGGGCTTTATTTCCTTTATCGCGAAGTCGAAGTCGGCTTTAGATATCCTGTCCTTCTTGGTCCTTATGGCGTTCATGCCAGCCTCCCTGCAAATGTTCTCTATCTCGGCGCCGGTGTAGCCCTCGGTTTCCTTGGCAAGCTGCTCTATGTTCACGTCCTTGTCCAGGGGCATGCGCTTAGTATGCACGTTGAATATGCTGATCCTTGTCTTTTCGTCCGGCATAGGAATTTCTATTATCTTGTCGAACCTTCCCGGCCTGAGCAGCGCCGGATCAATTATGTCCGGCCTGTTCGTGGCAGCTATCACTATGACATTTTTGAGCTCCTGCAGGCCGTCCATCTCGGTAAGCAGGGTGTCAACAACCCGCTCGCTTACCATGCTGTCTCCAGTGTCAGTCCCCCTGGAATATGCGACGGAGTCTATCTCGTCTATGAATATTATGCACGGTGCGGCCATCTTCGCCTTCCTGAAGACCTCCCTTACTGCCTTTTCGCTCTCGCCGACATACTTGCTCAGGAACTCAGGGCCCTTTATCGATATGAAGTTTGATTCGCGCTCTGTTGCGACCGCCTTGGCCAGCATTGTCTTTCCGGTTCCAGGAGCCCCTACGAGCAGCACGCCCTTTATGGGCCTTATCCCCATCTTGGTAAACATCTCCGGGCTTTTTATCGGCAGTTCAACGGCCTCCTTAAGCTGTTCTTTGACCCGGTCAAGGCCTCCAACGTCGCTCCAGTGGACGTTCGGCCTTTCCACGAAAACTTCGCGCAGGGCGCTGGGCTGCACGCTGTTGAAGGCTCTGACAAAGTCCTCCTTGCTGACTTCGAGGCTTACAAGAACCTCGTTGGGTATCGACTTCTTGTTGAGCACTTCGGGAAGTATTTTCCTGAGCGTCGCCATTGCGGCTTCCCTGGCCAGCGCGGTAAGGTCGGCTCCGGTATACCCGTGCGTTATGTCCGCCAAGTCGTCTATGTTGACATCCTTAGCCAGCGGCATGTTCCTGGTGTGTATCTGGAGTATCTCCTTCCTTGCGTTCCTGTCCGGAACTCCTATTTCTATCTCCCTGTCGAACCTTCCCGGCCTCCTGAGCGCGGGATCTATCGCGTCCGGCCTGTTTGTAGCGCCTATAACTATGACCTGGCCCCTCGAGCCCATTCCGTCCATGAGCGTCAGAAGCTGCGAAACCATTCTCCTCTCCACCTCGTTGGTCGCCTCTTCCCTCCTTGGCGCTATTGCGTCGATCTCATCCATGAATATTATGGTAGGCGCCTTCTCCTTGGCTTCTATGAATATGCTCCTGAGCCTCTCCTCGCTCTCGCCTACGAACTTGCTGACAAGCTCAGGCCCCGATATGTCTATGAAATTGGCATCGCTTTCGTTCGCGACCGCCTTGGCTAGCAGCGTCTTTCCGGTTCCAGGAGCCCCGTACAGCAGCACCCCTTTCGGAGGCTCTATTCCAAGCTTCTCGAAAAGCTCTGGGTACCTTATAGGGAGCTCTACCATCTCCCTTATCTTCTGTATCTCGTTCTTCAGGCCGCCTATGTCCTCATAATGCACGTCGCCTATCCTGACCATGGATTCGGATACAGGCTCTGTCTTCACTATCACGTCCGTATCCCGCGTGACCTTGACCACCCCGTGAGGAGTCACCTGCGCCACCACGAAATTGAACACATACCCGAACATGGCGACAGGGACAACATCTCCCTTTACCAACGGTTTGTTCTCCAACTTGCTTTTTGCATATTCCGGAAAATCCGGAGAATACGGCGGAGTGCGCTGGTTCTGCGGCGGGGCAAGGACAACCTTCTCGGCGTTTGATACTTCCGCCTTTGTCACGAACACCTTGTCCCCTATGCCTATGCCTATGTTCTGCCTTATATAACCGTCTATCCTTATGAAGTCCAAGCCCTCGTCCTGCTGGTGCGCCTGCCACACTATTGCAGCCGTGGACCTGCGTTTGCCCTTTATCTCTATGATGTCTCCGGATATCACGTTGAGCAGCTTCCTGGCCTTAGAATCGATTCTGGCAATTCCCTTGCCGTCATCAGTTACCAGCGCGCCTACAACATTAAGCTCTATGCCGTTTACCATGACAATCTCTCTGTTTTGACCTTTTATAAAAATAAATCTAGGCTTATGGCTGCATATGGCGCAGTCCAAGCCCTTAGACGTATAATTAATGATTATATATAATGAACGCAAATTTATAAATACAAAGCGGAACGGTCAATACTGCATGCCCGCAATAAATTTACGAGCGCACCATATTTAATATTTTCTAAATAAAAAGGCGCCGAAGGCTGCGCCGCCCTCCACCAGGCTCCGTGCGCTTTTCAGAAACATCTGCCAGGAGTAAAACCTTCACGTCTGCCTGGAGCGCAATATTTTGTCTACGTATATGGAGTCTCTGGTCCTTACATCGTTGACTTTTTTGGTAAGCTCGGCATTATCGTTCACCCTCAGCGCTATCTCGTCCAGTATCGACTCGGTGAACTGCATGCGCATCTCATCCTGGTACGCCTCGCCCAAGGCAAGCCTGTCTACGACATCCAGCACAAGTTCGTCTCCCTGCCCGAAGGCTACTCTGCGGTAGTTATCGAAAACGAAGTTCGCAAAGCTCACTACTAGGCCGTTTATGCAGTCCTCTGCGCTCTTTACCTCGCTCTTAAGCCTTATCACTATCTCCCTGTCTCTGTCCAGCTTTTCCTCGCAATTATTGAGCTTTTCTATAAACTCTTTTTTACTTAGGACTGCCGCGTCCGCCTTGAGCTCGTCTTCCATCTCGAGCACTTCGTTGTCCAGTCTCGACAGCTTATTCAGCCTCCTTTTTGAGGTAAGGATCCTTTCCCTGTATTCGCCGTACTTAAGTATTATTGTGTTTGTGTAGAAGCTCTCCAGCCTGTACATGGCATTGTCTATGGTCATGACTTCATTGCGCCTGAAGCCGGCAAGAGCGTTCCTGCTCTTTTCGAATTCTTCCCTGTCGACTATACTCACATCCATCCCTGTCGCCTATTGAGAGGATAGTCAGGTTAGGTATAAATTGCTTTTGTGCAGGTTAGCCACATGCGTATCCTTTCTTTTTGCAAACATTTAAATATCTATATAACTAATTATATCAGTGGTGATATAATATGAAAAACGACATGAATGAAGATGAAGAGGATTGCGGCTGCGGATGCGGCGAGGGTCGCGGAGGCATGCACGGGAGAATGCACAGCCGCATGGGAATGCACATGGCTGGCATGGGCCCGGGCTTTGGGACGGAAGACTCTGTCGATGAGATGGGTCCTCTGCACAAGGAAAAGCTTGTAGAAAAGCTCAAGCTCTACAAGGAGGATCTGGAGGCGCAGGCAAAGTTCATCGGAAAGCGCATAGACGAGATTCAAAAGGGATCATCCGAATCCAAGTAAAGGGATGAATAAAATGCCAAGAGGCTACTGCAATTGCGGCCCGTTCAGGGTCGACATAGTGCCCAAGGGGCTGCTCAGGCCCCTTGTGCTCAGGCTCCTGTCAGAAAGACCCATGCACGGCTTTGAGCTCATGGAGCAGATATTTGAGAGGACCGGAGGCATGTGGAGGCCGGGCCCGGCAGCAATATACCCTGCATTGGAATGGCTCGAAAGCAACGGCTACATAAAGTCGGATAGCCAAGAGAACAGGCCGGAAAAAACCAGGAAGCAGTACTCGATAACGAAAAAGGGCACAACGGCGCTTTCCGACTATGAAAAATCAGCAAAGGAGATAAGAAAGAGGATGATGGAGTTCAGTACAATATATGGAAGGATATAGGTTCGCAGAACCCGATGCCAATCCACGCCTCCCGCTCTTTTCCATCCATCTATTTATCCCGCAGACTATACAGGAGGCGATCCGCATAAAGCAACAGGATCGATATTGTCGAGCCGAACTGAGTCTATGATTAAATCCGCGGCCTTTTGCTTTTTTGCCAGAGCATTTCAAAGTAACTCCTGAAATTTTTTGAAATCTCTTTGCCTTCTATCAATATGTATGTGGGCTCGCGGGCCCATAATATCAGAACGACCTTGCTGTCATATATGTTTATTGACATGTTTATGTAAAGCGAGTTCGATATGGTCCTTATGTCTACCAATTTCTGCATGCCGTAATACGAAAGCCATTCCTTGGATTTGTTTGATACAAGCACCCTTTTTCTTATGCCGCTTCGCACCCTTTTTTCCTCCCACCTCCTTATGAATTCGCCCATTCCGCTGCCGGTGTCGGAGATGCCTATCACGAGCTGCTCGTCGCCCTTGCCAAGTGTGCTCAAAATATCGTTAAATATGGTCCTGACTGCCTTCCTGCCTTCAAATATGAAAACTCTGCTACGTCCTTCAGTGGCCGTCCGGATAAGCGAAAGCTTTCCTGCCATGGCCTCTGCAAGCTCCATCTTCTCTTTTTCTGCGTCCACAATCCTTGACGGATCTGCCGCGGAAAAATACTTTATCCTGCCCCTTGTGTAAAAGGCGACAAAACCTTCTTCCATTAAGTGCTTGAGGCTGTTATACACCACGGAGCTGTAAAGCCCGGAGCGCGCCATTATGGAACCGGTTTTTGAATCTCCAAACTTCAAAAGGTCCATATAAACCCTGCTTTCTGCGTTAGTAAAACCGAGCTCGGCAAGCATCTGTTCCTCGTCCAAATAATCACCATATAACTCTCCTTAATTGGAGAGCAGATTATATTATATGAGAACAGATATAATAGTATGTACTGGTGAGGGCATGAAACTGAGCGAAAAAATAGAAAACTGTGAATTCCAGCCGGAGGTGTACGCATATCCCACTGCAAGGTGCTACAAACGGCTGGAAGGATTCTCAATCACTCAGCCGGAATTCACGAACGAGATTAATGTGTACCTGCACATACCTTTCTGCAGGCAGCTCTGCACCTTTTGCGGCTATCTGAAGACACTGAATTCCGAGGAACTGCGAAAGGAGTACGTATCCGCCCTTAAAAGGGAAATTGAAATGTATGCGGGCATCCTCGGCGCCAAGAAAGTAATATCCCTAAATATAGGCGGTGGCACGCCATCCCTGCTGCAGCCAAACGAGCTTGGCGAGATCATAGACACACTGAAGAAAGCCAACAGAAACATGCTGGGCACTGCAAAGGAGGTCAGCATAGAGGCCACTCCGGAATCGGTGGAATACGACAAATTCATGGAGTACAAGGCACTAGGAATAAACCGCGTAAGCATTGGGATTGAGTCCTTTGCGGATAGCGAGATCAAAATGTCTGGCAGGCACAATGCAGGCAACATATCATCAGATGCAATAAAGACCTTGAAAGAGATACGTTTTGACAACGTTGTCTGCGACCTGATGATAGGGATAGAGGGCCAGACAACAAAAACATTTTCGGATTCCGTAGACACACTGCTCGACCTTGATCCCGATACTGTAGAGATATACGCGCTAGGGGTTATTCCAAGCACGGTAATAGGGAAGCGCAGACCAGAAGGCCTTATGGGCAACCGGCAGAAATACGAATGCTACGAAATAGCGCGTAAAAAATTCTTGGAAAAAGGGTATTTGCAGTCCTGCCACAACAGGTACTCTAAGCTTAAGGACGGCGGATATGTGCAAGAAGACACGATATTCAGGGGCACCAGCCTTATAGGCATGGGCGCTGGCGCAAGAAGCTATGCGCAGAATATCCATTATAGAAACCCGTCCGACAGCTTAGATGGAAGGGTCGCAATTTCCAGGTATATAAGCAAAATAAATTCGGATGGTTTAGCCGTGGAAACGGGCATTTTCCTATCCGAAGACGAAAGGATGCGGAGATATGCGATAGGAAATATAGAATCGCTTGACCTGTACAAGTTCGGCAGCCTTTTCGGAGTAAAATTCGGTGTGGCGTTCCCGGAGTTGTACACGGAAATGCTTTGGTCAGGCTGCGCATACGAAACGAGCAACGAATTGAAATTAACTCCGAAGGGCCTGCTCTTCAGGGATCTGATAGCAAGGCAGTTCTTTTCAGGCAATGTCGAGGCGCTGGAAAGCGTATACCGGGCAACTGCGTGAGACAATGGCAGGCAAGACAATTATAATATTTGGGTTTTCAGGATCTGGGAAATCAACAGCCGCAAACGCACTTGGCGAACTGCTTAAGCTCAGGGTGATACACCCTTCGAGCATACTGAGGAATATCATTGAAAAAAGAGAAGTGGATACCAAAAACACTGTGCATAACGAAGGCTTCTGGGAGAGTCCGGAAGGAATGGATATGTTTATCGGCCGACTAAACGATAAGGTGCCTCCCGATGTTGCTTCTGACAGGATAATCCTGCGGGAGGCTAAGAAGGGCGATGTAGTCATAGACAGTTGGAGCCTGCCATGGCTGGCCAAGGTCGGCATAAAAATTTATCTGAAAGCAGACGCAGCGACAAGGGCAAGGCGGGTGGCACTGCGCGATCACATCCCATACAGAACTGCATTAAAGGCAATAGGAATAAAGGACGAGGGCACCAGAAAACTTTTCAAAAGGGTCTACGGATTCGACATAAAGAAGGACATGCAGGTATTCGATTCAATCATCTCAACCCGTGGCAAAAGCAGAAATGAGGTTATTGAAGAAATTATGGGCATAATAAATTCAAAAAGTGAATCGTGACGGCAGGCTTCTGGGGATCATGCCAGAATAAATTTGGCGGGCAATGTTTTGTCGCCAGATAAGCGCCAAGGCGGTGACATTACGGACCCTTATTTTAATAATGTCGGAAAGAGTAAAGTTATTATTAAGTGATTTTTATCAATTAAAGGATACAATGTTTGCGTTAGCCGTCCTCAAATATTTTTTCCTCTGGGCACACCTGTTCAGTGCAATGCTGTTCATAGGCGGCTCATTCTTCATGTGGCTTGTCGTCGTACCGTGGTCCAAAGAAGCGATAAAGGACGAGGCCATGCGCACCGTACTCCTGGCAAAGATATCCAAGAAGTTTGCGAGGCTCACATGGATGCTCCTGTCAACTTTGATAATTACCGGGATTATAAATGCGCTCTGGTACCTGCCGGAGGGAACGGCTACAGGCAACGCAGGCGCGTATCTTACGGTAGCTATGGTGCTCTCAACTGCGATACTTATAATCCTGCTTTATGGTCCGGGTAGGTATTACGGACGGCAGATTGCCAAATACGGTAGGGCCGGGGACCTGGAAAAGCTTGCTATTGTAAGGAAGAAAAGTACCATTATATCATATACCAATCTAGCCATAATGCTGTTTATAACCGTGATTGCCACGCTAATGTAGCACCCACTGTCATCATCACTTTAAAATACTTTTACCTATAATTCCATATATGGCATTCGAGAACAAGCCTATGCTCGTATTCTGGGAGCTTACAAAAGCATGTCCATTGTGTTGTATCCATTGTAGGGCAGACGCTATAGCTTCGCCAGCCGAGGGACAGATGGATACCAAATCCGGAATGAATCTGATAAACCAGATTGCGTCATTTGGAAATCCGCCACCCATCATAGTTTTTACTGGCGGCGATCCAATGATGCGGGCTGATCTAGGCACTCTCATTTCCTACGCTTCAAGCAAAGGTATCAAATCCGCAGTTGCGCCTGCAGTATCGCAGAATCTGGACAAAAAAGCCTTATACCAGCTCAAAGAATTCGGAGTTTCTTCGATATCTGTGAGTCTTGACAGCAGCCGCGCTGAACTACACGATTCGATAAGAGGTGTAAAAGGGACATATGCCAGGACAATAGACGCGATTGAATATGCATTAGAGATAGGCCTAGGCGTGCAGATCAATACTGTGGTGATGAAACAGAATGTGCTGGAACTTCCTGCAATATTCCAGCTTATCAAGAGTCTCGGCGTGCAAATCTGGGAAGTTTTTTTCCTAATAGCCACAGGAAGGGGCAATAGTGCCAGTGACATGGATCCCGAATACTACGAAAGCGTGTGCAATTTCTTGTACGACGCCTCGCAATATGGGATGCTGGTTCGGACCGTTGAAGCCCCGTTCATAAGACGCATCGCCGTGCAGAGGAAGGAAGAAGGTCCATATTGGACAAGCAAAATATACGAGGCGATGCGCTCTGAGCTGTTTTTAAGGTGCGGCGTACCAAAAGGGAAGACCTCGATACTGCAGCGCGGCACGCTTGACGGAGATGGTATAATATTTGTTTCGCATGACGGTGCTGTCAGTCCCGGCGGATTTCTACCTGTTGTACTGGGGAACGTAAAAAGTTCCAGCATCATTGACATTTATAGGGGAAACAAAGATCTCCTAAGTATCCGGGGCAGAAAATTTTCAGGGCCGTGTGGAGAATGTGATTATAAATATGCCTGTGGCGGAAGCCGTGCCAGGGCATTTTCCTATAACAAAGATATGCTTGGCTCTGATCCCGCCTGCGTATTTGCCGCAGAAATGTCACACTTTAAAAAGCCTGCAGGGGCAATGCCATAGGCAAAGCTTCGGAAAGCCCTAAAGTGCGACCGGGCGACATATCTATTCGACTTTATGGTAAAACAAAATCACTCTTTTCCTCTTCGACCTCCTTTACTGTACAAGCCTGCATTCTCGCTCCCACCATGGCAGGCTCCATGCACCTCTGCGACACGTCGTTTTCCGTGGTATTACATATTGAATTGCACCATGATCTCTGTTTTCGCAGTTTCGTTTTCTAGACTGTAGTGCTTGACCCTGATGTTCGTTTATCAGTTTCATATTGTTTACTATGTTATTTTCGGAAACATAAAGCGATCGAAATTTTCATGCTTTTAAGGAATAGGAACTTGCCTGTCTGCGCCACTCCGGAAGTGACTAAGATCGCGGCAGGCAAAGATAAGGCTGCTATTTGATTATAGTATTTTGTACATCTGGACGCAGGACTACGACAGGTATCCTGCTCAACAAAAGACATTTAAAGTCTGCCAGCGAAAGTGCACGCGACCGAAAAGGGGATTCGAATGAGAGATAAAATAACAATAAGCATAACTCCTGAACTACATAGCGCCATAATAATAGCTTCAACAAAAAACGACGCAAGCATATCTAGGACTATAGAAGATTTGTTAAGAAATTCACCCGATTGTCAGAAGTTTCTGATTAAGGCAAGGGAATATTCTGAAAGTGAGGAAAACGTGAATCCAAGTGCAGTCGGTTCAGACCATATCCGCCATTTAAGGAGGTCCAAATCGAGTATTTGATATATTATCTACTCGACAAATCGCTTGCAGGCTGCCCTGAGAGGTTTGTTGACGTAAGATACTGCCCCAGAGGCTAGTTTTAGATAGCAGATATTCTCAAATGCGCTTAAATAATGACTTTACGCATTTGGGAGCCGCGCGCCATACTCAGAAATGCGAAGTTCTAAGATCAGATTCTCTCTACAGGCAAGCCTGTTTCCTTGCCAAGAATTTCAAAATGCCTGAAATCTCTTGTAAGTACTGTTGCCCCTATCTTCAATGCCTGCGCAGCTACAAGTATGTCAATATCATCTACTTTCTTGCCCTTGCCGATGAGTTTTGCGGCTATTTCCGATGCTTTAATCGCATCGTCGTAAGCGAGAGCTATTGTTTCAATTTGCGCGAATAAAAGCGAAACCTGTATGTAAGAAGACTTTAAGCCCTTGACTTCATTATATTTTTCGCCAAGCAAGACCTCGTACGCGCATAAGGTGCTTGTGTATAATGATTCCGCCTCTTTCATCTTTTCCCGTACTAGTTTGTTGCCTTTAAGGAACTCTATCACAGCTGAAGAGTCGAGAAAAAGTTTCAGGCCCTCACCTTGAAGCGCCTCCTGATCTTAGCTGCATTCATCTGAAGCGATCGAGCCTCATCGCTACTGATTATTCCAAAAAATTTGTCTATGTCGGCAAGCTTTACGCCCTTGACTTTATCAACAAGCTCTGAAACGAGCTCGGTGAAACTTTTGGAACCTTTTATTGAAGCAAGCTTCTTGTACGCCTCGTCGCTTAGCATGACAGTCTTCATAATATCAATCTATATATAGACTATATACATATTTATTTCTTTTTATGGTGCGAATTTTGGGACAAAAGTCATCCGTAACCAACTCTGAAAAGGTTATAGATGGTTGCAATACTGTTTATCGCAGTGTCAATTCTATCGGTTCTTTTTTGCTATATTTTCCATCCAGGCATTCTTTTATCTACCGAAAAACCGCTTTCTGAATTCTCCTCTTATAATACCCATTATATGCTGAAGCAAATCTTTAATCGTCCTTCTGAATACGTTCCGTCATCTATGCGAGCCATTTATCGGTAAGCTCCGAGAGGGCTACGCGGCAACTAGGGATTCAGCTTCTTTGTCGTCCAGCCCAAACGTGCGCATCGCGGATTCTACCACAGCGGATTTCTTTGCGCCGGACTTTATTTCGTTCGACAGCATAGAGCTTATCAGGGGCAGGTATATCGTCCCTATTGTCCTGCGGTTGGTCTTTATCTTGCGCTGCAGCTTCGCTATTATCTTAGAGCTTGATTGGCGCTCCTGCCTTGACTGGCTCAGGTACTTTATGGATTTAGGGAATTCGTAGCGCTGGAAGTTTTTCGGGTAGCTCGACTTTGAAAGCGCCACGCCGCTGCTCATGAGCGCGCTTGCGTATCTCCAGTAGGTGTAGTACTGCTTGCGCGTAGCCTTGGACAGATATTCGGACGCCTTTGACAGGCAGTCGAACGCGCCTGGCATGTCCTGAGCGTAGTATCTCCTTGGAATGTTCTCCTCTATCCAGTTTATCAGCATGTCCATTGACACGTCAGAACTTGATACGGACTTCATGGGCATGGCCATCGTATTCGAGAAGAATATGGAGTCAAGAACCTTGAATATGTCGTATTTTTTGTCCCTTGTGCCTATCGAGTCCATAGCGCTTTCCGATTTTGCACCAAGCAGCGCTATCGTGTCGTTTATGGCGCTTCTGACGTCGCCGTCGGATCTTGAAGCTATGGCTTCTATGAAATCATCGTCTATGTCTAGCTTGTGCCTGGCCCTGAGGTTTTTTAGCGCTAGCGCGACCTCCGGCTTTGCCAACTTCTTGAACTGAACAGGAGTTGTCTTTCCCCTGAGGAATGATATGCTCTGGTCCCACATATCATTTGCGATGAATATTATAGGGTTCTTTGACTTGGCTACCAGCTCGCTTATGGCCGCCTGGGCGCCCTTGTCAAACCTGGAGTTTAGCTCGTCTATCTCATCCATTATTATTATGTTCCTGCTTCCGAACAGGTTTCTCGATATTGCGGCTGATGCGATAAGCTTCGATATGGAGTCCTTGTCGCGGTAATCGCTTGCATTTTTTTCTACGATGTTCCAGCCCTTCGACTTGGCGAGCAGCCTTGCGGCGGCGCTCTTCCCCACGCCGGACGGGCCGTAGACCATTAGAGGTTTTGGAGAGCCGCCGTTCTCTACTTCAATGCAGTACTCTGCCAAGCTCCGCATCGACGGTGCGTTCCCGACAATTTGGTCTATCGAGTCAAGGGCAAAAAGCTCATCGAAGTCCATACTTATATTTGGTGGGGCAGGAATTTATTTTTAATGCACAAATAGCTGGAATGGCTTTTCTTGGGGTTTTTGGCAGGTATTTTACTTTGCTATTTAAATATCTTATTATATTAATTAATTATGGCTTTGGAAGCACAACTGCATAGACAAGGGCATTGCATGGAGAGCAATATTGAGGCAATACCGGAAAACGTAGGATTGATACCTGATGGTAACAGGCGATGGGCCAAGACCCACAAGATGGACCTCCTTAGAGGCTACGATGCGGGCATAAACAAGTTTCTTGACTTCAGCCTCTGGCTAAGGGATTTCGGCGCAAAAACGCTAACAGTATGGGCGCTCTCTACCGAGAACATAAAGAACAGGAAAAAGAACGAACTGAACGCACTTTACAAGCTCTACATAAAGACGACGAAGGATAAAAGGGCGCTCGGAATAATAAGAGACAATAAGGTAAAGATAAGGGTAATAGGAAACATGAACCTGCTTCCGGACAAGGTTAGAAATGCGCTGAAGGGGCTTGAGCACGACACGCGCAACAACAAGGGCTTCAAGATAAACCTGCTCATAGGATACGGAGGCAGGGACGACATAATATACGCATTTAAGAAGTTTTATGCACATGCGATGAAAATCGGCAGGCGGATTGCAGTGAATGAGGACGTCCTGCGCTCCAGCCTGAGGACGTACGCCGTGCCTGATCCGGACCTTGTCATAAGGACTTCGGGAGAGATGAGGCTGTCCGGATTTCTGCCATGGCAGACCGCCTACTCTGAACTTTATTTTGCTGAGAAGTACTGGCCTGAGTTTCAAATTGACGACCTCAAAAAAGCGCTAACGGAATTCCAAAAGAGAAAAAGGAGATATGGAAAATGACGTTTCTCGCGGCGCGTGGTAATGGCTGACAAATCCTATGAGGGACCTTTTAGGTATATTGGCTTGTTTTCCAAGAACCTTCCCAGCAACGGCGCATTAGTGCTTATCCTTTTCCTAATATCCATAGGGGCTGGCATAGTTTCATCAGTGCTCCTCCATTACAACCTGCTTGGGACACTTGCAGAGCACATAATAATAAGCGGCCTGCTCTGGGGCATCATAGCCATAATGCTCCCTGCCTCTTTGACCATGCTGATGGTAAAGACGCTGAAAAGGTATATACAGGTCAGGTACATACTTTTTGTGACCATCATAGCCTCTTTCACATACGCCATATTCGCCATGCTGGCTTCTTCGATATACTTCATAACCGGGATCTACTCTTTTAACATACTGGTCATACTGCTGGGCGACGCAGCCATATTCGCGTGGTGGATGTTCGTCAACAAGATGCTCATAAACAAGAGGCTGAATCTCGTGCCGATTGCAATCATACAGCCCACTCTCAACGTGCTGTTTTTCATACCTTCGAATAACCTCGTGTTCGTGCTGAGGGAGCCGCTCAACCTGCTGATAATAAAGCTATACGCAGGCATATTCGTGTTCCTCCTTATCAGCTACATGATCATGTACGTGCTTGATACGCCGCTGAAGAAAAGCCTCGGATTCAGCGGCATAGACATGTTTTCAGGGTTCCTGCAGAACTGGCTATTTTCCATAAACATGTCGATGGCGGAAAAGGACAGGGGCTCAGGCATGGACGCATACGCGGACATAAATGCCGATGTAGTGGCATTTAAGGCGGGCAAAAAGCTCAAGGCCATATTATTCATACCTAACATACATTACGGACCTGTTGGCACGCTCGGGAGCAGCAACTTTCCGTACATGCTTGAGAGGTACATAAACAGCAGATACGGCTGCGGAGGATTTGTCATGCATACCGCAGTCACCGAGGACAACAATGCCGTATCTTCGGACCAGTACCAAAAGGTAAGGGCTGCGCTCGACGCAGGAATTAGGAGCTGCGAGCCAGTGCATGCAAAGCATTTTGCATTTGCTATGGGAAGGTCAGGCAGCGCCGAGATAAAGATGTTTTCGTTTGGCGATGTTGCAATGGCCACATTTACGCGAGGGCCTAGGGTGACTGAGGACATAGGTGCAGGCGCGGCTGCAGTGTTTGGAAAGATGATGGAAGAGCGCTTCAGGTACCCGATACTAATAGATGCGCACAATTCCAGGTACGAGTCGGCTCCGAAGGAAGAGCTCGCATCAGTAAAGCCCAATTCCATTGCGGGTGCGGAATATGCGGCGGCGCTGAAAGCCTGCATGTCTGATGCAGGCAGGAAGACGGAAAGGCTGATCTTCGGATCGGCAAAAACAGAGCTTTACCACGCACTGGGCATGCCTGACGACCTTGGACCAGGAAACCTCAATGTGGGATTTTACAAGTTCGGAGACCTTGGATTTGCAATGATTCATTTCAACGCCAATAACATGGCCCCGAAATTGAGGTCTGCGATAATAAGGCATGTCGAAGAGAAGTTCGGGATTAGATGCGAGGTGTATACCACAGACACCCACTACGTGAATTCACTTGGATCCACTGCCAGCAACGTGCTTGGCAGCAAGACAAGCTACAGGAAGCTCGCACCCGTAATAGACAAGGCAGTAGAAGCCGCAATCCTCGACGCCGAGACGGTTGATGTATGCCATTCCAGGCAGGTAATAAAGAGGTTCAGGGTATGGGGTGCGAACCAGAGGGACAAGGTGATGACTGCGCTCAGCTCGATGATAGCGCTGGCCAAGCTCATAATACCGATAATCGTGATTGCTGGATTCCTTGTTGCTGCGATAGTTATATCCGACTTATAGGTGCAGGGAATGGGCATTTATGTTATATTTGCGGCGCTTTTCGCCATTGCTTCCGGACTTTTGGCAGGCTTCCACGTCTACTTCATGAAGGGCAAATCCAGGTCTGTTGAAGCCAAAAGCATTCTTTTACTGCTCTCGGTTTGGGTCCTCCTTGTTGGGCTTTACGGATATCCGGGCGTATCCATTTCAGTATTCCTGCTCTTCGCACTCCTGATTCCGGAGATACTTGTATATTATTATTTAAGGAGCGCGGGCAAGTTCGGGCTAATTCTCGCTTTCCTGCTGGTCTACGGCGCTCTGGAGGTCTCTACGACCCAGGGGTTCCAGCACTATATCGTGCTGCCTTTTGCAATAGGCACCCTTGTCGGATTCTTCCCGGAGTACCTGAAGCGCAGCACCACGCGGGCCAGAGACAACAAAAAGGTTGAGGTAAAGCGCGATTACGTTCAGATAACGTTCGGCATAATAATAATTGCTGCCTTCGGGCTTGGGGGAGCTTTGGGATTCCTGATTGCCTTCGCCCTTATACTTCTTGGATATTCTGTAAACGCGTTCGCGCTCGGCAGGCCGAAATCTGCGGTCTCAGACTTCTTAGGCAGCTTCGAGAGGGATGCGGACTTCTACGGTTCTGGTGCCATGTTTCTGGCAATAGGCACGATGCTTGTAATAGGCATTGTTACAGGCCTGAGGTTCGTCGAGTTTGCAATGGTGGTGCTTTTCTTTTCTGATTCTGCGGCCACAATATTCGGAATAAAGTTCGGCAGGACAAAACTTTACTATAACAAGGGCAAGACAGTTGCAGGCACGCTGGCTTTTGTGCTGGTATCCTGTATTTTCGGTTACGGGCTGCTGGGATATGCAGGCATCGCCCTTGGTATAGCGCTCGGCATAGCAGAAAGCTTGAAACTTCGGCACGTAGACGACAACATACTCCTTTCTGTGCTGCTGGGCGCATTTTACCTGGCAGGGCTTTAGAAACCTTGCGCATGACTGCCGCTATTCGCTATAGTTGAGTTGTATTTAAAAGTCTTTCTTTTAAAGAATATTTACATTTTCTGTGGGTGTTATATTGTCAAAACAGAGGGGGTTTAGTCCTTACGACATAGAGCAGTTTCTTAAGGAGGCGGGCGCCGAAAAGATAAACGAGAACGCGGTTTTTGAATTTGAGAAGGAGCTGGAGTGCATGCTTGACGAGCTGGTCGAGCAGGCCAAGATCTATGCGAACTATGCGGGCAGGAAAAAGTTGATACGGGGCTCTGACATAGACCTTGCAAGGCACATCAAGATAAAGACCTATTCGATAAGCGGCAGGAGGCGTAAATTCAGGCATGCCAAGGCTAAAGGAAAGGCGCGCAGCCTGGCGCATGCACGCGCAGATGCAGGCAGCACGGCAGATCACGGAATTGCTTGAGCTATGCCGCTGCTCGCTACGGCGCAATTCTGTTCACCATCCTCGGGAAAGGTATGGCGTCGCGGATGTGGTCTAGGTTAAGCAGCCATTTTATAAGGCGCTCTGTGCCAAGCCCGAACCCGGCATGTGGCACGCTCCCGTATCTTCTCAGGTCTATGTACCACTCGTAGTTCTTGATGTTGAACTTGACGCCTTTTGCGGCCTCGACTTCGTGGAACCTGTCCATGAGCTCGTCGTATTTCCAGACCCTCTCGCTGGCGCCTATTATTTCTCCATGACCGTGCGGAGCCTGGAGGTCTACGCTCAAGGTGGTGCGCGGGTCCTTCGGGTTTATCGGCGAGTAGAAAGGCTTCAGCTCTTTTGGCCAGTACATTACGAAGACTGGCTTGTCCTCTTCTTCGGTTAGCAGCTTCTCTTCCTCGACCCCTAGGTCGTCGCCCCATTTCAGGCTCTTGCCCTTCTGGTTCAGCAGGTCTATCGCCTGCTCATAGGTCAGCCTCTTGAATGGCGGTTTTATCTTCTTGAGCAAAGCAGGGTCCACGCCAAGCTGCGCCAGTATGTCCTGGTTCTTATCAGCGAGCTTCTGGGCTACGCTGCCCACCATCCTCTCTTCGAAGTCCATAAGCTTTTTCAAATTGTAATGCGCAGCCTCCATTTCCAGGTGCCAGTATTCTGCGAGGTGCTTTGTCGTCCTGGACTTTTCGGCCCTGAATGATGGCGCAAACGAATACACCTTCTCCAGTGCATACACCATGGCCTCGGCATATGGCTGCGAGGACTCTGTAAGGAAGGCTTCCTGGCCGAAATAGTCTACCTTGAACATGTCGGCGCCGGTCTCCCCGGCCACGCTTGTTATCAGAGGAGGGGTTATCTCGTAGAAACCTTTCTTGTCGTGGAATTCACGCAGGTACCTGAATATGTAGGACCTTGCCTTCATTATGCTTATCATTTTCATGCTCCTAAGCCAGAGATGCCTTTTGTCGAGCAGCAACTCCGTGCTCTGGTATTCTGTTATTGGAAACGGCTCTGACAGGCCAGTAAGCTTGAAGGAATCAACCGACACCTCAAAGCCAGTGGGTGCGCGCTCGTCCTTTTTGACCGTGCCCGAAAGTTCTATGCTGGACTCTATTGTTGCCTTTTCAGCAGCATCCCATGATCTTTTGTCTATGGAATCCTTCTTGGCCGCAGCCTGCACTATGCCGGTGCGGTCTCTTATGACCAAGAACAGGATTCCGCCGCTTGTTCTTTTCCTGTATATCCAGCCGCGCAGCTTTACCTTCTTTCCGACATATTCTGGGACCGAAGAGGTATAAGTATAGGACATAATTACCACGCTAAGATTATTCCCATTTGCATTTTAAATAGTTTTGTGCGAATGCGGAATGAGATACAATCCGCGCGTGCTTGCGGGCGTGCATTGAAGTTTATTTCTAGGAAGGAGAATCTGATTATTTATTTAATCTTTGCTATCTATTTTAATAACAAAGCTGATGCGATGTTTCAGGGTAGCATTTTGCATGCAAGGAAGGGAAGGGGCCAGATAGCGCTTGAATTCCTCATAGTATATACAGTAGTGCTGCTCATATTCCTGGTGCTTTTCGCCCTTATTGCAAGCCAGAGGGCGGCAACGCTCTATCAGCAGCAATATTCAGAGGTGCAGCTAATATCCGAAGATATAGCTGGGCACATAAACCAGGCCCTGAGTTCAGGGAGCGGATACAGCACAGTATCGCTGCTGCCCACCAGCTCGTCACTCATACCATACCAGCTTTTTATATCTTCAAGCGGAGTTGTGGAGGTCAGGCTTAATTCAGGGCAGGAGGCAGTATCATACAGCAACGCAAGAAACCTGCAGATAAACGGTACGCTCAACGAATCTGGTAACGGTGTGGAATTGTATGAGGTGCCGACATACACTGGCAGCATAAGGATAACGAATTTCAGGAACACGATATATATTGACGAGCAGCCGGTTACAACAAGCTATCTTGCGGGAGCGCTTTATGTCAAGCAGAAAGGGAATCAAGAAGCTGCAACCTTCAATGGCATAAGCAGCTATATTAACGTCTCGAATTCCCAGACAAACTACGCAGTAACGATATCTGCGTGGGTATACTTCAGGGGATCGCCGAGCCTTAACGAACAGGACATCTTCACAATTTGGTGCAAATCGCCTGGGCCAGGAATAAGGCTTTCTGCGTTCAACAAGACTTCAACAGCCATTGTTACAAGCTCGGGAGACCTGAGCTGGCCCGTGCCTGCAGACAGCGTGCCAGCCAACTCGTGGCATATGGTGGTCGGTGAATATGACCCAAGTACTGGAAACATGTCTCTTTACTTGGATGGGGCGAAAGTAAATAGCAAGAGCGGAACCACAAACACCCATTCAATCAATGTATGCCCATACGGCATAGGCAACCTCGACACTGGCAGCTCAAATTCAGACTTTTTCAACGGCAGCATTGCTAACGTGCAGCTTTACAATACCACACTCACTAAGACGCAGGTGCAGCAGCTTTACAACGAGGGCATAAGCGGGGCACCGGTGCTGCCTGAAAATATAACAGGGTGGTGGCCACTTAACGGTAACCTAAAGGACTACAGCGGCTATGGCGATGCAGGATTTGGCTACAACTTGAACTATACAAACGTTGCCCAGGAAGTGGCGCATGTGTCGACGACATCCGGAATAGGCGAGTATGGAGCCATGATAGGATTTATCACGAGCGCGGGATACTTAACTTCATCCTTGCAGCGATTCCTGTTGGGATTCGCTGATAAAAATGGTAATTTTACTGTGTTAACTTCATCTAATGGCAGCATAAGCGACAACAATCTTACTGTAGACGCGTTCAATGGGAATATATCAACTACTGCAGACCTGATGACATGGCTGCCGCTGGATCTGGGATATGGAAACATAGTTTACAACCTTGGAATCGAAGACAATACCGGAACTCTTTTAAGCCCGAGGTGGAGCGGATTGCCTAACACTACGAGCCTGCAGGCAGCTGCATTTCCTGGGGACACCAACAACGTCCAGGATAGCAACGTGTATGACGGCTTCGTCACCATTAATACCACAAACAGGCTTTTGGATGTCGCAAGAAACGACACGTTTACAGTAACTGCGTGGGTATATTATAAGGGCGGAACGCCTTCGCATATGCAAGGCATTTTTGGCGACTGGAACTACACTGGCTATCCAGGCTTCCAAGTCGTCGGCTGGGGAGGCGCAGGGCCTTTGATAGTAAATGCCAGCAGCGACGTTGTCCCATGGCCTGCAGGGGTGAGCTCCATCCCGAAAGACAGGTGGGTAATGGTTACGGCGCAGTACAACGGATTTACAGGCCAGGCTAACGTATACGTGAACAACACGCTATTTTCAAGCGCAACGCTGCCCGAAGGCTTATACCTTACACAAGTCATACCTTATTACATTGGAGACGACGCATGGCAGCCTGGAGGCTACGATTCTTTCAATGGCAGTATTGCGAACGTGCAGCTTTATGCGGCGTATCTTACGCCTGCACAGGTAAGCAGCATTTATTATAGGGGCATAGATTCCGCGCCGCTGCAGAGCGCAGGGCTTGTTGGCTGGTGGCCCCTGGACGGCAACGCCAACGATTTCAGCGCAGGAGGAGCAGACGGCAAGGTCAACTACAATGTAACATTCAAAAACGTGGTGTTCAACTTTACCAGCAACGATACAGTCAAAGTGCCGTACCTGAATGCGTACAGCTTTATATACGGAATCGGAATAGGTCCATGGCTCGGAACCAACCACGATTTTACCGCATCGGCATGGTTCTACGGAACTGGAGGCGGGCCTGTTGTGGGACTTTCTGGTTCCGCGACGCCATCGGGAGGATACGCAGCGCTTCTTAGCATGAATTCATCCGGCTACATATCCGGCTCGGTTCCGGGAATCGGCAGCGTAAGTTACAAGGGTAACATGGACCACTGGTACCTGGCAACTGTTACATATGATGCAGCGGCGGGTGTCATGTACTTTTATGTAGACGGTCAGCTTGTAGGTTATAAAACAGGGGTATACGCGCCCGGATCCTCAGCAAATTATTTCACGACTTATGTGTCCGGCGCAGAACCGACAGACACGCCGGCGCATTTCCATGGGTACTTGACGGACGTGCAGATTTACGACACCGCGCTTAGCCCCACCCAAGTGCAGCAGATTTATGAGCAGGGCTTCCCGCTGCACAGCCTGTTTAATGTTTCATCTAGCAGTTGATCTTTTATGGGCCAGAATAATCTAAAAGGGCAGTTTTGGAGCTTTGACGTGATTTTCGCAATAGTGATATTCACGGTTGCGATAACTATACTTACATTTACATGGTACAACATAAACAACCAGCTATCGCTGGCTTATGGCAACGGCGCATTGACGATGCAGTTGCAGGACCATGCACTTGTCTCTTCGCTTCTATCTCAGGGATCGCCGTCTTCGTGGCAGGACCAGGTCAACACAACCAATACCAGCACCTGGGGCAGCGTCGGCATCGGCATACTCGGCGGCAACGGCGAGATTTCGATGTCGAAGCTCTATGCGCTGGTCGCAATGTCTAATTACAATCCAGAAGCTACAGAGCAGCCGCTTGGAATAGGATACAATTATTATATAATTATTGATGGGAAGAATATCAATATAAGGATAGGGCGCAGCCCGCTGGGCAGGTCTCTCACGACGTATGTGGCGAGGAGCAGCAGCATACTCTCTGGCCAGCCCGTGCAGGTTGAGGTAATTCTGTGGACCGCGGAGCCCACGGCGGTGGAATGATCTTATGAGAAACAGCAAGGCCTTCATATTTACGCTTGACGCGATATTCTCATTAGTAGTAGCCAGCGCCGCAGTGTCAATACTCCTTTACGTCCACTTTACTCCTCCGACATCCTTCCAGGCATCCACAAGCCTCGCGTCCGGAGTCCTGAAGACATTTTTGTTCTCCAAGTTCGGAAGCATAGCCGGCTCCGGCCTGTTCTCATACAGCAACATGATAGGATTTCCCGAGTATGGATTCGGATACGGGCAGCGTTTTATCAACCAGCGGTTCGGATTCGCAAGCTTTTCCCAGGCACCCGCGGGCTATATAGTATCATCTGCAGCACCTTCGCTTCTGAATAACATAACAGTATCATTCTGGGTGGATCCTGTGAACAACACGTACTGGGGCAAGCCCGGTAACTACTGGGAAAATGTTGTCGGAGGAAGCGGTACTTCTTGCTTTAACAACTTTTACTTTTTCATAGAGGCCGGCAGCTCTCCGCCAGTTGAATCTTGGAGCATAACCAACATAGCAGGACAGCAGTACAGGGATTTCCCAGGTGCAACACTCAAGCCAGGAAGATGGCAGCAGCTCGTCGGCGTTTACAACGGCTCGGACTTGTCTGTATACCTTAACGGAACAAAAATCGGCTCTTCTGTAGCCGCTAGCGGATTCATAAGGTTCGACGGGGCGCTCATAAGCGGCACAAACCCGGTAACCAGTGGGGGAGGATGCAACCCTGTTTCAGGCAATCTCGCAAACGTGCAGATTTATAAGCATGCACTTACGCAGTCCCAGGTCAGACAGCTGTTTGGCGAGGGCATAGTCTCAACCCCTATCAATGGGGCAGGGCTTCTGGAATGGTACCCGCTGAACGGGAATGCGAACGACTACAGCGGGAACGGGAACAATGGGCAGGCCGTCAATACGACTTTTTCAACTTCAAACTACCTTAACGTAGGAGATTACAACGCCTCCCTCAATCAGAGCCTGCTTGAGACATTGGGCGAAATGTACCTGAACGGCCAGGCAGCCACTGCCGACATTCTTATGAACAGGTCAAACCTGCAGTCTGGAGCAGGGATATTCATAAATGACAGTTACGCACCTGCTTTGCGCGTTGCCAACTTTTCCGACAGCTACGTTACTTCCATATTTCCAGGCACTGCAAAGAACAAGGATGGCGTTTACATACCGCAGGGCGATCTCGCATTTTCAATTTGGTTCAATACAACGAGCACCAGCGGAGGGCTTCAGGTGGTAGGAAACGGGACTGCTAGCGACCCTACGGCAAGCGGCTGCGACAGGATTATATGGCTTGACAACGGCATACTAAACTTCAACGTGTGGAGCGGGATAGACTTCAGCGGCAATGTGCCTGTGAACAACGGGCAATGGAACAATATAGTTTATGTCTTGAACCAGGACAACGGCACATATGCATACCTGAATGGCAAGCTATATGCGGAGGACAAAGGCGCAACCTCAAACTGCGGCATAGGGTGCAGCGGATTCAACTGGGCAAATACGTATACGGTGGGCACTGGAATGCAGTGCAGAGGCGGCTCCCTTGGAGGCAACTTTGTAGGGCACATTGCAAACGTCCAAGTATACAATACGAGCCTTGACCAGGCGCAGGCGGCAGACATTTACCAGGCGGGGATTGAGGGCATGCCGGTAAATACCGGGACCAAAAGCCTGATACTTTGGATGCCGCTGCTGGGCAATACCCAAGACTACAGTGGATATGGCAACGCCGGAATTACGGGAGGAGGGGCTTTACCTTATGATATCAGCAATTTCAGTCCGGCTTCGCTTCAGAATGCATTCGTGGTGAGCAGGTATGGAATCCCAATTGCGCTCAGGCTTTACAATTATACGACTTCAAAGAACGTTACGAGGCTTTATAACATCAGTGTGATAACTTGGAGATGACGCATAAGAGCAAGGGCAGGGCAGCGCGCCGCAGTAGCAAGGCGATACTCCTGACTTTGATTACCATAGTGCTGTTCATACTTATGCTTGCAGAATTGATAACGTATGTTACCTTGAACATAAACTACGACAACACAGTTGCACAGGCAACCAGCGCGTTCAACAGCGGGGCTTATGGCGCCGAAGTCAATCAAAGCATATCTGACTTCCTTCACACTGCACTCAAGAACGCCGTGCTTGAAACTGCAGCATACGAGGGCAACACAAAGGCCAGGGGCATTAATTTCCTTAACGACACCGCGCTTACTTTGTATGGCGCCATCCAGAACGACGAGATATTTGGAAGCAGCGTTGCCGCAGCGCAGGGACCGACCTTGCAGGAATACATATCGCAGCTTGAGGATTCAGCGCTGCTGCAAAATATAAACCTGACATTTGAAAGCGGCAATCTCAGCATAAGACAGTACAGCCCGTTCAGCATAAGCGCGCAGTATTACGCCATAGCGTTGATAAATTCCAGCGGTACGATATCAACCTATCCTATCAGCGCCAATGCGACCGTAGCCCTAGGCTATCTTCCTAACATTCCATCCTACGAACAGGGCCTGAATTCGACCCTGATTCCTGGAAGCGAATTGCCGCGTGCTGAGGTCATAGGAAACATGACGGCGGAATCGGGCAGCAGGGCGCCGTTTATGTTCGTATATGGGAAGGTCTTGTATGTAGGGCCCACGGTTGTAAGCGGCACGGTTACTCCCCCGACATGCACCAGCGTTCCTTCGAGTTACCAAAACCAGAACTACATACTTGCAGTTAACAATTCGGTTAACGTGCTGCCCAACATATGCGGCATGGGAGGACTTATAACGCACACACTCGGCGGTTCGCCGCCGGACAAACCGTACTTGGTTTACAGCAGCAATGCAATAATGAATTATACGAAGAGCGGGCCTAGCGCCCTGCTTTATGGGCCTGGCCTTGAACTTCTGAATATAACCCCTCTAGATCTTGCGATGCAGCAGGGCTATTACTATGCTTCGCCGTATGCGAGCAGCTATCTCGACATGGCGAACGGCGATCTCTACAACAAGTCCAATCAAGGAATATTCTCATTCGGCGAGTATGGAAGGGAAGTTGCAACTTTCAACGGGGTTGACTCACAGGTACTTATACCTCCTTCGACTTCACTGTATTCTATACAGTCTACTGGAAACTTTACGCTATCGCTGTGGTTCCTGAGCAACAGCATTGTAAGGCCCCAGACAATATTTACTGCGGACAAGGGCCGGATTCAGATTTCCCTGGCCGGTCCGGACACGATATCGGTAAATTATGGAAAAAGCATAACATATACATATACTGCAAATGTAACGCCAGGGAAATGGAATTTTATAGCGCTGGAGAGGAATACTTCTGCAGGTCCGCCGCCTGCGGAAACAGGTTCAGTGTACCTTAATGGAGCCCTGCTAGGCAGCGCGGTAAAACTTGGAAAAATGAACCTTGCGGATGACAATTTTTACATTGGCAACAGCACCTTCAACGGCTCGATAGCCAATGTCCAGCTCTACAATCAGACCCTTTACCCTTCGCAAATAATGCGCCAGTACAAGTCCGGCATATCTGGAAGACCGGCAAATACGCTGGGCTTGATAGGCTGGTGGCCGCTTTACAATAATACCTTGGACTACAGCGGAAAAGGGAACAACGGCACCAATTACAACGCATTGTTTGCAGATATAAAAGGATATGACGGCAACCCTCTGATTTCGATAGGGGAAGGTGCATACAGCACAAAGGTAGCAAGCTTTAATCCGGGTGGCGCGACGACGCCAAGGGCTTTCGTAAACACACCAGTAGTTCCGCTTGACTACCCAGAGTTTTCCTATTCAGCATGGTTTTACGCCACCAGCCCCGAAAGCTATTCAAGAGTGCTTGCAACAAGTGCAGGGGATGTTGGCGCTATAGAGCTTGCAACAGGAGGGGCAACGCAAGTATACATAAACGGATATGGCACCGGCGGATGGTTCTCGGTGCAGCCGAATTTCCCGCTCAGGACTTGGAACCTTGTCACAGCAGTCTACAACGGCACTGCATACAACGTATATCTAAACGGGGTGCTGATATGGAGCAAGGCAGAATCGCTCTCTAGCGCGACAAAAGGCAATTTCGAAATAGGCTCTACGACAGAGTATGGCAACGGTGGAAACCAGTTTTTCGGATACGTGAAAAACGTGCAGATTTATGATGCACCATTAACGCAAAGCCAGATACAACAGGAATATCAGTATGGCCTTAATGGCGGACCGGTCGACCGCCAAGCGCTACTTGGGTGGTACCCGCTGAACGGGAATGCGAACGACTACAGCGGGAATGGAAACAATGGGCAGCTCAATAATATTACATCTGTAAACCTGCCGAACGACCCTACAACTAACCTTGTCGAAGGCGCCGGAAACTGCAACAACTTGCTTTACGAAAGCAACAATTGCAGCAAAGCAGAACTGCAGCACTTGTATCTCGCGTCAACACCCCTTGAACATGAGAATGGCGGCTTCGAAAACCAGAGCGCTGCACTTGGATTCCAGTTTGGCGTCGTTCCGGACGTTGCAGATTTTTATGGCAACGGTGGTTATATAACAACCGCAGGGCCTGGAAGCGCAGCGCTGAATCCGAGCGATGAGATAACAGTAGCTGCATGGATAAAGCCGATGGGGCCTATGCCGAGCGGCGACTGGCCTACGATTGTTTCAAAGACAAACGCAGCATATACGATCCAGGCATGCCAGCCTGGAGAAGCCAGCGGCACAACGATAACGTTCTGGATAAACAGTAATGGAAATGGTAATTCATGCAACTTCAACACCTTGGCAAACGTCTACTACAATCATTGGTACTTCGTGTTGGTCACATACAACGGAAGCACTGCAACAGAGTATATCAATGGCACAAACGTGGGCTCTTACACTTTTACCACTACTATGAGCTCCTCTTCGCCATTGGGAATAGGTGCGTATGGCTCAAGTGGACCTAGGTGGAATGGAAGCATAGCAGACGTGCAGATTTATGACACGTACCTTACTAACCAACAGGTAGACCAGCTTTACCTCAACAACAGCGTAATAGGCGCGCAGCCTGCAGCTTACTGGCCGCTTAGCACAGGGCTCAACGGAACCTACAACGAGACTCCAGACGTGATTTCAGGCAACACCGGCTATCTTTACAGCAACGGCAAGGCTTGCACTGAAAGCCAGGTAGTGGATGGATTCTGCGGCGTTGAGTACGGGCAGCCGTGAGTACGGGCTGTAACTTTATTTGTGGCATCATCCATAAACGGTGTGGGGTTTCCCGCCCACGTTGCTAACTTACGATGCAATACCAACTGCCGGCTTCCTCCTTGCTCTCGAGAGCACCAAGGCGATTATTATTATCGTTTCTATTGCTATTATCGAAATATAAACGTAGGAATTTGTATTTTCTATTGTAGTGTATGGGGTAGTGGTCTGCGGCAGAGTAGTGCTCGGTACAGCCGCCTTTGTTGTTGTAGTGGGTGGTACAGTCGTAGAATTGAGTATTTGTTTGTTCATGGAAACGAGGACGTGCATACCTGAGCTGGAAATGCGGGTCTGGATTATGGTGGAGTTATATTGTGACCAGGTATCCGGCTTAACATATCCGCCGCCTAGATAAGTTAGATTTACGAAGTTGCCGCCGGACCAGAGCCATGAAGACAGGGTCTTGCTCTGTCCGCCAGTACGCAATATGACGGGTTTTGGAGCGCCGCTGGAATTTACAAACTCTATCGAATTGTTTATCTGACCATTGACTGCTATGCCGAACGCGCCGGTAGCTTCGACTATGCTGCTGTTTGATGCCGGTATCGGAACGCCCTGTATTGAAAATGAAATTAGGGAAAGGTTATATGTTGAAAGTATGCCGCTGCTAGTCTTCACATATGTGCCAGGGCTTACTATCAATCTGGTTGTTATAAAACTCAGCTGCGCACCGTCAGCTGCATTTACCGCAGTAAAATTTTCGGCGTTGAATGAGAACCTTGGTTGCTGCAGCGTTGAAAACTGCGGAGTGCTTGCGGAGTAGGCTATTCCGACCATGCTGAATAGTATGGCTGTAATGCACATCAAACTGCCAATGTGTTTTGACATTTATACCACCAAATATGACTCTAGTTTATCTGCAGTATTCCCGGTCCGCAGCTGCCTCCTCCGCCGCCAGTATGTATTGACAGGTAGTACCATCCTGCAGGGGCGCTGATTCTTGTATCTAGCCCAGGGCACCAATTCGTGTTTGAAGTGCTGTATGATACGGGTCCTTCAACCCAAATCACGTCGTATCCGGAGTTTCCGCCTCCTGATGATATGTTCATCGTGCCGCCGGGCCAGTAGCACCAGCCGTTGTTATCATTTCCGGATACTGCCACCGCATAGTTTTGTATAGTACATTCTGGCGCCTTGCCGGTTATGCTAGATCCAGAATACACGTATGCGCCTATGGCAATGCCACCAGAGAAGCTTGAATGCGCTGTGACAGTATACGACCCGGAATTCTGGTTGCACAGCGCAACATATCCTGTTTCGAAGTAGTCGTTGCCGTGCGAATATACCCACTGCGTGCAACCCGAAGGCAGGCTTACACTGGAGCATTCGTACCATCCGCAGCCCACCATAAGGACTACTGCAGATGGGGAGGTTGATACAGTATATGAAAGGCTCAAGCTTCCTGAATCGGATGTTGTAGCTGTTTTGTAGAGAGTATATCCTGGCGCATTTTCCAATCCTATTATTGCTTCGGCCAAATCTGGGTTGCCGGTGCTTATAGTGCAGGTATCGGAAGATGAATGCCCGGCAGAGGCGTAGTTGTTATTTGAAGTTGCATCGGAGGTCCAGGAGAAGCCTGCGCCGCCGTTACCTGCGCCGCCGTCGCAAAGATATGACGTGTAAGCGCTTGAAACCGAAACATTTGCCTTTCCAGAAATTGAAGTTGCTGCATTCGCCCTTGCGTATATGAATATTATTGTTGTAGTGCTGGTGGATGTCGTCGTGGATGTAGAGGTCGTAGTCGAAGTTGATGTAGAGGTAGTGGTAGAGGTTGTGGTGGAGGTTGAAGTTGTAGTGGAGGTTGAAGTTGTAGTTGAAGTTGTGGTAGAAGTTGAGGTCGAAGTTGATGTTGTAGTTGAGGTTGTGGTGGATGTTGTGGTAGAGGTTGAAGTTGAGGTGCTTGTGCTGGTGCTTGGCGATATTGTAGTTGATGTGGTGTATACGGTGGTAGAAGTCGCTGCGACAGTGCCGAAGTTGGCAGTAAGTGTGGAATTTTCGTTGAGTATGATAAAAGTATGCTGCAGCAGAGCCGAGCCTATTTTCAGGGAGGATGGCGAAACTGACCAGCTCGAAAAGCCCAGGCCGGGCGGAGGCACAGCGTAGACCGAGTAATTGCCGCCCACCGAATAAAGCGTTTCGCCGCTCGGATACTCGGAGCCCTGGAAGATTATGTAGCCGGGAGAAACCTGTATTATAGTGGTGGTTGCTATAGTTGATGTTGTGGTAGTTGGAGGTGCTGGGCCTATTGTGCAACCTGTGGGGAAGCATGTATTTGACGGGGTGTTGACACAGCCAGTAGATGCTCCAGTAGCGCAGCTGTAGGATGAATAACAGTCAAAGCCAAAAAGAGAGCAGATCCCGCCGCTGCAGTCGTTTTTAGAAGTGTACCCGCCTGCGGTGCAGTAATTTGTGGTCGTAGTTGAAGTAGAGGTTGTTGTTGTGCTTGTTGTAAATGTCGAGGGAACATGAGTCTGCAGCGTGAGCGCATACAGGCGTATGCTTGATGGCGCAACGGTCTGCGAGGAGATTCCTGTCACTGTGTACACGGCAGCAGTGCAGCTGCTTGCGCTGCTTCCCTTGCAGAGATTGTACGAGAGCTTTAGTGTGTCGGAAACCTGCGAGCCGATTGTCGGCTTGAGCGGGCCGGCTATCTTCGAAGTACATATGATCTCCGAGCCCGTTGGGGCGAAGTAGGGAGTGCAATTGCCTATGTAGCTTGACTGCCCGGAATGACCCACATTAGTAAACGTTACTGTAAGGGCGTTGCTCGGCAGCTCCATGCCCACGCCGAGGTCGTCCTTGAAAAGCAGTATGTATTCCATGGGGGCGGTTGCATTGAATATCAGCAGCGTCTGCACGCACGGCAGCAGGGGCTCTATGCTGCAGGACGACGAGAGGTAGTATGTCGGAGGCCTGGATGCGGCCAGCAGGAGCACCATTACTACGAATAGGGATATTATCAGCAGAGCCCATGCATAGGTAGTAATGAATTCAAGAGCCGACTGCATTTTTTTCCTTGCCAAGCCAATGCACCTGTTTTAACAGCAATCTCGTGAATAACCTATATGAATAAACTTATATATTTTGCCCCTAGCGCCAGAGTGTAGCCTGAAGCGCCCAGGGTCGAGAAGAGCCCTGCTATGACTGCGGATACTGCCAGGTATATGAGTATCCCTATGACTATGAATGCAGGAAGCAGCCTTATGCCCCTGATGGGCGAGCCCGATGATATTGCCGACATTATCAGCGCCGCGAAACCGGTTATTACAGATATCGCCAGCAGGGCGAATGTCTTGTATGTGCCGGGGCTTATCTTTGGCGGGCTCGGCTTTAGGAACGACAGGCCGGTTGTTGGCAGCCCGCCCGGGTTTGATGCAAGTATTCCCTTCCACACCGCATCCGTTATTGTAATCATCTGGCTGGTCAGTCCGTAAAGCACAGGTGCTGCAACCAGTCCTGCGAACGCTATGAATATGCTGTACATGAAGAGCTGGCCTGCGACCTCCTTTTGCATTAGCTGCTGATTCCTTATGTCCTTTGAGAGCTGGTCCAGCAGGTCTGCCATTGCGCCTCCGTATCTCTGCGCCTCGATCATCATCCTTATGGCGTGGTCCAGCGTAAACGACTTGTACCTGCCTGCGAGATACTTCAGCCCAGATTCCATGGTCTGGCCGCTGAATATCTGCCTATTCATCTCCTTTATGTCATCTGCGAAGAACTTGAACTCAGGCCTTGCCGCAAGGAGAAGCGACCTGTCCATTGCTATTCCGCTCCTCAGGTTTGCCGATGCTATCTGGAAATAATCCGACAGCATTCCTTCCATCTTTGTTTTCCTGTCGTCTATCTTGTAGTTTATGACCATGTATATTGCGACCAGGTACATTACGCCCCCGACTATTCCAAGGATTATGGCGAGTATGAAGACGTATTTAAGTATTGACAGCGCTATAGGCAGTATTATTAGTATGGCGAAGAACCCGAACACGCCGTACTCTATCAGCTTTCCCACAGGCATCTTCATGCCTGCCAGGTCGAGCAGCCTTGAGAGCCTTCTTGCGAGGTCCCTTGAAACCAGTTTTTCGAAACTTATTGCCATTGAATCACATGCTGAATACAGGCCTTGACGAAGATATCATTATTAGGAACACAACCTGCAGGAATCCTATGCCGACCAGCACCGCGTACAACAGTATGGGAGTTACTGTGAACAGCGCTATGAACGTTGTCAGTATGGTTACTACAGCTATTCCCATGCTCGGCAGTATAACGCCGAAAAGCATGTAGAACATGGCTATGGCGTTCAGCCTCTGGCCGTAACGCCTCAGCTCTATGTACCTTTCCTGCGAAAGCTGGTCTATGACAGTCTGCAGGGCAGACACTATGTCCGCGCCGGCCTTTATGCTTACTGATGCCTGCAGCATTATTCGCCTGAACGAATCGCTCTTGGTATCTGCTATCGTCTGGTCTATTGCCTCCTCCAGCGGCATTCCAAGCTGTACCCTCTCAACTATCTTGGCGAATTCCTTGCTGGCGTCGGCGTATCCTGTGCTTATCGAGACTATGGCGTTGAAAAGAGGCATTCCGGAACGCAGCGATATTATCATGTCCCTTGCGGCAAAGAGTATGTCGCGCTCTACCTTCTTTGCGCCCTTGTTGGATTTCTGTATCGGGAACCTTAGGAAATTGTTGAGCAGCATCATATACATTACGAAGCCTATGCCGCCGCCCATGACAACGCCAAGGGCAGGGGAAAGGTTGAGGTGTATAAACAGAATTATAAGGGTTAGGCCTATCACTACCGCGAGCAGCATGGATGTCATGACCATGCGCTTTACGAACTGCTTGGGCGTCTCTTTTATGTCCTGCGCCCTGAGCGCCTCCTCTAGGCCTTTCTGCTTCAGCGCTAGCTTTTCTACGTAGTTTTCGAACTTGCCGGGCTTCTTTCTCTGCGACGGCCTCTTTCCCTGAGGCGACGCATTTGGTATGGTTGTGGCATTTGGCTGCTGCGGCTGCGAGGGCTGGGCGAATGTCTGCGCACTTGGTATGGACTGGCCAGGTTTCTGCTGCAGGTTTGGCTTTTGCTTTGACTTCGCCTTTCCGCCTCCGAACAGCCCTTTTTTGGGCTTGGGCTGCAGCGCGATTATCTTGCCGTCGACTTCTACAGTCTTGGGCTGCGTCTTCTTCTTGCCAAACATCATACCACACCCTGCAGCGCTATTATTGATAGCGCATCGTTAAGCCTTTGCGCGCGGACCTGCCACATCGACTGCTCCAGAGCCGTTAGGTTTGCATGCTGCTTTTTCATTTCCTTGTCCTGCTTCTCTACAACTTGCTTGAGGGCATATACCTCCTGCACCACTATCTCCAGATGCTCTTGGTCAAACACGCGCTCGCGCAGGCCCTCTATTATCCTTTCCAGCTCGGATATCTGGTCTGCCATCGAAAGGCTCGGCAGCACCATGTCGCTTACGTTTATGTGCTTCACGTTGACCTTGGCCGACTTTCTCTGCAGTTTTGATGTTGCGGACTTCATCTCGCTCTTGGCCTGCATCTTCTGCTTTTGCTCTACATATTCTGGCTTGGGCTGTTGCTGCGGCTGCATGGGCTGCTGCACGTTAGGCAGGACCTGCGAGGTCGTCATCTGCTTCAGCCCGGTCATCACCATGTGCGGCTGCGCCTGCTGCTGGAGCAGCACCTGCGGGTTTACCACCTTCTGCCTTGATTCCACCTTCTTCGACTCTATAGACTCTACAATGCTTACCATGTCCCTGTAAGTGACGACCTTTTCATTAGTGGCCGGGGAAAACACCGACGATACGTCTGCGCTGGAGAATTCGGGCTTCTGCGCGGAGGCCTCTATTTCCGTTATCTCCTTGACCATGCTTTCGTAATTTGTTTCTAGCTCCTCCGCCATATTATCAGCTAAAATGCTTCCCTTGAAAAAGGCTGGTCGCGGCTTACTATGTCAACCACGTGCGCCCTGTCCTTGTAGTAGTTTGCGACAACGAACCCGGCATCGTTGACACCGGTCAGGCCGTTCTTTACCATCCACGATAATATTTTTGCCTTTTCCTGTATTTCCGCGGCTATCTCCTTCTTTGTAAGGCCCCCATACAGGTCAAGCGTCTCTGCTAAGCTTGACATCTCGCTCGTCTGCAGGAACGTGTCGTCGCGCATGTTCCACCTGTAGAGCACGTTTGCGTCTCCGCTCTTCATTATTTCTCCGAGCTCAAGCATCCTCCTTATGCCCTTGGCCCTGTGCCTGAACACCGTCACTATAACGCCGAGCGCGTTCATCGTGCTCTTGGGCGTGTCTATCGGCGGGTTTGTCATCCTCACCACAGTATCCTGCACATTGTCAGCGTGGAGCGTGCCGTACACCGCGTGTCCGGTGTGTATGGCCTCGAAGAACGTCTCGGCGTCCTTGGACGTCCTTATTTCTCCGACCAGCATTATGTCCGGCCTCTGCCTCAATGCGTTTATCATCAGATTGTACATTGTGACCCCGCCCTTGCCTTCAGGATTTGGCTGCCTTGAAAGCATGGCGACCCACTGCATGAATTCCGGCAGAGAAAGCTCCCTCGTATCTTCGACTGATATGACCCTCCTGGTGCTCGGAAAGAAAATGCTCATGGCGTTGAGGAAGCTGGTCTTTCCGCTTGCAGTTCCCCCAGATATCAGTATGCATATTTCGTTCTGTATGCATAGCCAGATAAGTGCCGCGACCTCTGCGCTTATGCTTCCCGTCTTTATAAGGGCAGGCATGGTCCAAGGGTTCTTAGAAAACTTCCTTATGGTTATTGTGTTTCCGACCTGCGAGATAGGAAACAGCGTGGCGTTTACCCTAGACCCGTCGATGAGTTCGGCGTCCATCAGCGGCGCCAGGTTGTTCAGCTCCCTTCCGACCCTCCTGCCGATCTGCTCCGCCTGGTCGTATATCTCCTCCTCGCTCATAGGCTTTATCGTTGTCTGGCACCAGCCGTACTTCTTGTGGAATACCCATATCGGTGTCTTTGACCCGTTCACGGTTATCTCTTCCAGGTTGTCGTCGGCAACCGGCACCTCTAGGTCGCCGAGGCCCAGCATCATGTTAAGTATGTACGCAGTGAGCACCTTTCTTGTTTCCGGGGGCGTGTCTGGAAGGTACCTATCTATCAGGGTGTTACTCTCCTTAAGATATGTCTGGTTGAGCTGCTCTATGTACGCCTTGTTTTCTATCTTTGTAGGATCTACAGGAACCAGCGATAGCAGCTGCCTCCTGAACGACAGCAGAAGCAGCCTTGTGGCGTTGCTCACGCCTATGAACGTTACCTCGTATTCTGGATTGAAGTCCTCTGTTGATACGTGTATGCGCACCTTGACGTCCAGACCGTGCACGTCCAAGTGGTACTCCGCCATTGTCTTGTCTCCCCTCTCACTTTCCGCAGGCTTGGGCGGCTGGGCGACGTTGACAGTTTGGTTTTGGGGATCTTTATCTGCCATCAGCTATCGACCTCTTTCTCTCCCTGTATGCGCTTTGCGGACCTGCTGAGCTTCTTCTCCAGATCCTTTATGTTTGAGTCAACCTTCTTGTCCTTTTTGGAAAGCGCGCTTACTATTTGCATTTTTTCGTCGACTTGCTTGGATTTCAGCTCCTTGAGCGTGGAAAGCGCAGAAAGCTGCTCGCTTATCTTTGTAAGCTCCTTGCTCAGCTCTGCGACGCGCTTTGACGCCTCTTCCGTATCGTTCTTGGTGCGCTCTATGGTATCGAATATCTCGCTGGCCTGGCCAAACTTCTCCTTCATCGCGCTTATTTGGGCGTCGGATTCCTTCTTTTTGCCCTCCAATGACTTGACAAGGTTGTCCATTTCCTTGTTTATCTTGTTGTAAAGGTCGTTGAACCTGGCGTTGTCCTCCTTTATAGTGTTCGTTATCTTCTTTTCGTTCTCGCTCAGGTCGTGCAGCTCCTGAAACGCCTTCTTGTGCTCGTTTATCTGGTCGTGCATCAGCTTTATCTGCTCCTCGACGGCCTTCTTTGTGTCGTCGAATTCCTTGTTTGCGGATTTTGAGAACTCAGAAACTTGGTCGTTCAGCTTCTTCATTTCTTCCTGCATAGACTTCCTGAGCTCGTCCAGCGCCCTGTCCTTTTCCTTGCGCATCGCGTCGATCTCGCCGAGCTTCGCGTGCGCGCTTGCAACTGCAGCCTCAACCTTCTGCTGGTTTGCAGTAAGGTTTACGTTGAACTCGCCAGAGGTGAGGGATGCCATCTTTGATGACAGCTCGGAGAATTTCTTGTTGACAAGTTCGTAGTCAGAGGCTGCCTTGTTTTTTATCTTTATGAGTTCGTCGCTGTTCTTCTCAGCTTCCTTTTCAAGCTTTGCTATCTCAGAGAGAGCTTTGTGTATGCCCGGTGCACCTTTCTCGAATTCCTTGTCGACTTCCTGCGTCGCAGAGCTTATCTTCTTTATGCTGTCGGTTATCTTGTCCAGGGTAAGCTTCTCAACGTCTAGGCGCTCGTTCAGCGTGCCCATCTGCATTTCCAGCTTTTTCTGCATCTCTTCGGCTTCTTCCTTGCCCACGTTCATGGGCGCCACAAACATCTTGCCTACCTCGTAGGTTATCTTTACCATGTTTCCGGATTCGAGGACTCTTGCCCAGTCTTCCACTACTGCTGGTGATATGTCAAGTGCGACGGCTATGCTGGTAACGTCTATCTTGCCCTTGGCTTTTATAAGCTCGACCATAGAGTCTATGGTGGTGGTGGCCTGCTCGCCGGCGCTGCCTTCTCCCATCTTTGCACCTTATTCTTAAAACTATTAAAAATATGAATAAAAGCATAAATAACTTTACTATTGCGCTTGCCGTATGCGCTGACAGCCGCAAAACACGGTTCCGCGGCCTTTTGGCGGCCAGCCTTTTCCAAAGGAAGGTTGAATTGAGAAACGGTCAAAACATGCCGCGATAGAACATTGAGAATATGAACGCTATGAATATCATGAAGACCACCTCCTCGAGCATCGCGTATATGTTTCCGAAAAGCAGGTAATACGAAAGCCCGGTAAGCACGAATATGACTCCCATTGCGACCATGTATACCTCCTTGTTCCATGCCAGCACCTTGCTTCCATCAAGCGGGTTTATCGGAAGCATGTTGAAGAATGCCAGCAGTATGCTTATAAACAGCGTTATTTCCGCCATAAGCGCGAAGTATGGAGGCAGGGGTACCAGCCGGTATATTGCAAGGACGACTGCGAAAACCGTAAAATTAGTAAGGGGCCCGGCAAGAGATACTATGCCGTTCTCCCTTCTTGTAAAGTTGCTTGCATATATTACGGTGGCGCCGGGTATCCCGAGGAGAAAGCCGAAAATTCCAGTTATAAGGGTTATCCCTAGGCCCATTTTTGAGGTCCTGAAAGCCGCGATTGCACCGTAGTGCTGAGCGGAGAACTTGTGCATGAGCTCATGAAGCACGAAGCTCAGCGTGACTGCGACGGCCATGATCGGCATCAGGATCAGCAGCTTCTCGAGGCCGATGCTGCTTCCAGCGCCGAAGATCCCGCCAACGAGCGTCAGGCTGAACGCTATTATCAGGACTATATCGGCTACCAGTATCTCCTTTATCTCTGTTTTCAATGGTATGTTCATTCGCATTCCGGACATTTGACCAACCGTACACCGTCGTGTTTTGCGCTGTATTGCATTATTGCACAATATAATATAAAGCCTTCCGATTAATTTTGCTTTCTTGTTTTTTTACAGAAGTATTTAAATATTTATTTATCTATAAATTTATATACTAAAGTAAATATAATTTATCTGGGTAATAGAATGGTTTTCCGTAACTTGGATTTTGGCGGCGATGTGGCGGGATTTGTGAAGCATGTATTGCTGCCGCTGGGCGCCATAGCAGTGGTGGCTGCCTCTGGAATAAGCTTCGGTGGAAGTGCGCAATACGGCATAATAGGCGAGCTGGCTTATGTAAAAAATGTCTTGGCGCAGGTTGGGCCCGCCTTGAGCGCAATGCTTTTTGTTGTCGCAGGAATATTCTATGCAGTGGGGCAGATGCTCCCGCCGGACAAGAGAGCCAACTTCCATACCACCGCGATAAACATAATAATCGGGGCCGTTGTAGTTGGTGTCTTGAGCTTCGCGTCCAGCTCGCTGGCGGTCGCCTCCACGCACCTTCTTTCAAACGTAACGTCAAATGTCACGGCGTGAATCAATGCTTGGTTATGACATTGCAGTAAGCGTTATAGGAATAATGCTTTCTGTGGGCGGCATAGTATACGGCCTGGGGATATCTCTCGACCATAGGAAGATGAAGGAGTTTGGCAGGGATGAGGTTATGCAGTCCTTGATAAATGGCGCGATACTTGGATCTTTGATACTGATATTCGGAGCGCACGGACTTCTCAATTCTGTTGTGAACGGAGTGGTGTCTTCGGTAAACGCTTCGGCGTCGTGCAGCGGCACGCTTGGCTATAACTATGCGCTGTGTTTTTCCCATTCGTACCTAATGGGTATAGGCACGGTAAGCATCGGCGGTGTACAATATCCGAGCCTGCTTTCGATAGCCTTGGGCATGCTTATAGCAGTGTCTGGCATATATGTAGCAATCGGAATTATAGCCTCGACAACTCTCAGCGTGGGGCTTGCCTCTTTCACATTCTCGACATTGTTCAACCCGCTGCTGAGCCAGCAGAACTACATAATCAGCGCCCTTACTTTCTCAGTGATAAGCATATACATGCAGGGCGTATTGATTAATGTAATAGCGGCCATAGCGATGCCGCTGCTAATACCACTGGGGATGGTGCTCAGGAGCTTTTATTTTACAAGAAGGCTTGGAGGCGCAATAATGGCCATAGCCATAGGCCTTTTTGCCGTTTTCCCGCTTACCTACGTGCTGGACGCGCAGATAACGGCAAGTTACTACGGAAGCATGAGTCAGGTAATGCTTCAAAATGCGCAGGGCACGGTAAACGAATTCGGGTCACAGGCAGGGGCGCTCGGAGCAGCAAACAAAAGCGCAGCTACCTCGATTATAGGTGGGGTTGAGAGTCTTGCAAGCGGCATATTCAAATATTTCGAAAATATCATTGAAGAGGAATCATACGGCATCTCCATACTGTTTGTAGAGGTTATATTTTTCCCGGTCTTCAGCGTCATTCTTACAGTAATATCTATACGCGAGCTGGCTAGGGTGCTTGGAACAGAAGTCGCCTTTGGCAGGTTCGGGATGATATGAGAGGTGTTGCGCCTGCATTTAAGCAAAATTGTTGACTATTTCCTGCTTTCTTCAAGCGCAGGCCTGTTTCTGATAAGCCTTTTCACGCTTAATGCGCTGGCAGTTGCCGCTGCAGCCGCTTTTACGTTCGGAGCCATGGCCGTGTACAAGGGCTGGTATATATTTGAAGCCAAAATCATTGAGGGCACAGGAATTGTACAGGTAGTCGGCAGCTACGAGCTTGGCGATGAGCGAAGCGCCGCGGTGCTTCGGGAGGGGGATGCTTTTAATTCGGTAGCAGTGTGCGCGTTCCGCGGGCTTAGCGAAGCTAACGTTGACAGAGACAAGTTTGAAGGTATGATAGATAGGATAAATACGCCTTTCAGGCTTGTTGTCTCGGTCGAGTATTTGGACAAGAGGGGACTGCTTGACCGGCTAGAAACGCGGCTCAGGATGAAGCAAATGAAGTCAGCTGATATTTCTTACAGGAAGTCGAAAAGGAATAGAATCAGGATGGAAACCCTTGAAAACGAGATAAAGCGCATACAGGAGCAGATACGGGGCGTTTCGGAGGGCCGCAGAGCCCTCAGGCTGGTTTATTATGTTGTGGTAAACGCTGTCTCTGAAAGCAGGTACGGCGCAGTGGAGGCCGCGAAATCTGCACTGCTAAGGGTGATCTCTGAGTTCGAAGCCGGATTCGGGGTGCAGGGTAAGCAGTTGTATGGCAATGAACTGCTGGATTTCCTTAAAATAGACTATCGTGGTATGGATGGATGACTTCGAAATAATTTCCAACAGCAGGGCTCTTTCGGCATCCCTGCCGATTGTGCGCATGTCTGAACCTGTCTTCGACGGCAAAGACCTTGACGAGGGAGTTTATCTAGGCAATACAAAGATATACGGAATGCCATTCTTGCTCAATACAGGCAAGCTTGTAAATCCGCACATAGCAGCGGTTGGCATGAGCGGTTCTGGAAAGACATTCTTGCTTAAATCGCTAATATCCAGCTATGTGATAGACCTTGGATATAATGCCATAGCTTTGGATTGGAGCGGAGAATATGCAGACCTTTTCAGGTCTTTAGGCGGCAAGGTGTGGAAGGTGGGCCGCGGCTCCGGAATTGGGCTGGTTGGCATGTACTGCAGGAACCCTGTTCGGCTTTGCGCGGAGATGGAATGGATTTTAACCGACCTTTACGGGCTTGATGGCGCTGATGTAAGAGAGGTAAAAGACGTGATTGGCATGCCACGCAGGGGGCCGATTTCGCTTGACGGCATTATAGACGGCCTTCGCAGCTTCGGAAGCGGTGGCGTGAACACCGCGGCAAAGCTCGGTGCGGCCGAAAGGGGATGCATATTGCCGGGCGGAAGCGGATTTAGACTCAACAGAGTATTTGATGGTGCATGCACGGTTGATCTCTCAGGCATAGCGAGCGGAAGCGAAAGGGTTGCGGCAGGAAAGCTTCTGGTTAATGCTATATCTGACGCAATGCATTCCAGAAGCATCTCGGACCGCACCGACACGCTTCTTGTGCTGGATGAGGCATGGAAACTCTGCGACCATCGCGCGCTAAACGAGCTGCTCAGGGAAAGCAGAAAATACGGGATTTCAGTTGTCCTGGCTACTCAGCAGGCAATGGACATGAACGCAGAGGCGCTTTCGAACATAGGATGCTGTTTTGTATTCAAACTTAACAGGATGGATGGCGGCTCTGCAGAGTTCTCGGAAAGGATAGGCTCGAATATCGAGGCTGCAGGAAATCTTGGAAGGGGAAGCTGCATAGTGTCTATGGCGCGCCGCGACTCTGAGGCTCGCGACAATTTCATTCTTGCAAGGGTCATTTGATATGCGCATTATTGAAAGAGGAAGAAGCAGACTCAGGATAAATGTCAGCCGCACGGCTTTCCTCAAGGCCATAGACGCGGCTCTGGCAGATGCCGCGGAAAAAGGCGCGGTCATACAGTTTATAAATGAGAATGGGGGCAGGATAGAGCTGCAGCAGCTCGGCCTGCTCTTCAAAAGGCTGGGATTGAATCGGACAGATTCGATTGCCCTTATGGAAGATATCGGAATTGCAGCGCAGGAAGCTGCGCTGGCATTGCAGGCATGCTGCGAACTACGCATAGGTGTTGACAAATGAAAAGCGAGTCTATCTATATTTCCGTAATAGCAGTAAAAGCGCGGTTCACTTCAAATTTTTTAAGCTTGAAAAGTTTCCTGTCCTGCATTCCGAACTTCGTTAATGTGGGCCACGGCACTCTGCTCAGGTATAGGATAGGCTCTTCAGAATTCAGTGACATATATGCGGAGTTTGGCGCAGACCGCATCTGTCTCAAATATTATTTTGATTCTGAAAGCGACGCCAAAAAGATGGCCAGGATATATGTGTTCGTCACGTTAGTTGCGCTGTTGAAGGATTTCTATGATGTGTCCATGGAATCCCTTTATCCGTACATTGTGGAATATATGGGCTATTTCGATTATTACGGTATTTTGCCCGGTGTGGGGGGCGGAGGAGGCAGCAGGGACAGAAGGATCGAATTGCTTTCAGATGCCAACTGGAACCTTTCCAAGGAGATAATTAGACTGGATAAGCTTAACAGGGAATACTCAGAGCTTAACGCCGACTTGCTTAATTTCTCGAAAAGGGTATTCGAATATATGAAGAAGCTTGGCGATGGGGCAGGAGACGTAATGCTAAGGAGCATTGGCGTAGACAGACGGCTTCTTGAGAGGATTTCGTCCGTGCTGAATAATTCGAAGTGATTATTTGATTCGCAAGAGTGCATATTTTGCAATGCTCGGCCTGCTTGCGCTGGCAGTCTTTTATTTTGAAATCTATGCTCGGCATTCTGACCTTTACATTATTTTTCTTGGAGCTGGGGCGCTTCTTATAACAAAAATTGCTGTAGACTCTGGCGCAGATAAGGGACGCGTTACCATAAGTCTGGGAAAGCCTGCAAGGAGCGTCAATGTGTTTGAAGAAAAAGTGTTACTTGAAGCGATTGGCACTGCCCTCAAAGAGAACGAAGGCTGCATTCATTTTAACGATTTAAAGGAGCATCTGGCTGCGAGGTTGGGTCTGAAGAGCGTATCAAAGCTCGAAGACGAGGAGCTGCGGCATTTTCTTGCTCTGCAGGATTCAAGATTGTTGCTGAAATTTTATGGAGTTTGGGTTCTGGGCCCCGAGTGCGAGAAATGCTCGATAGGCATTGCGGCAATCAGGAGAGGGGAGGGAACGGCGCGCCGTTCCAGCAGGACGCGAAAGCGCAATGCGACTACAGGAATGTTGGCATATTCCAGGGCAGACCTGAGCAGTTACAGAAAGCTGCAAGGGCGCGAAAGCGCAACGCTTTTGCTTTTGCCAGGCCGTGATTCATCCAGAAAACTTGTTGACGACATCGCGCGCCGTGGGCCAGTAGGGCTGGTTACCGCAGTGCTGGTTTGTTGCAAATTTGCAAAGGTGGTTTATTGCTGAGCGCCAAGGACGTCGCATTTTACGGTATTGTTTTTGGGACTGTGCTGCTAAACGTTGCAAACGCCTACGCCGCGCTAAACGCTGCGCCTTCGTGCAGTTTTTCCACTAAACGATTTTCGGAAATGGTTGCAGGAGCAGCATTTCTGATTATGGTATCCGCCTTGATTTATTGGGAATGGATATGGTAAAAAGAGCAGCTTCGTATATCATGGCGCCTGGAAAGTTAGAGCTTGCTTTCAGGTTGTCTATAATCTTGGCTTCGATTTTCGGCATTGCATTTAGCATTTGCCGCGTCCTACCTGGATTACGCATCGGGATGAACCAGTATCTTGTAGCCGGCGCTGCAGCATTTGCCGGATTTGCTTATCTAAGGGCAACCGGCCCGCCATACAAAATTTCGAGACCATTAAAGTATGCGATGGCTCTGATTGCGGTGCTTTCTTTGGCAATTCTGCTGGTGGTGTGATGGACTGCAGAGCATTTGAAATAACCAAACTGCCGAGTTCGGGAATAGGCAGGGACGCATTCCTGGAAGCAATGGGAACCGACGGATTTGCAATTGTCAACACGATTTCTGACAAAAGGACCTTGCTTTTATTGGAATCAGCAGATCCAGAATTCAGGATCAGGATGCTATCAAACGCATCCAATGGAATTAGGTTCGAGGAGATGCGCTTCGAGGCTCCGGAAAAGCTGCAGTTATATTCGATTTACAGGAAGGCGGGGCAGCAAGAGAACAGCTTGTTTGAAGACATATTCGATCTTGGACTGGATTCCGGGATTTTGGGGATAACATTTCTGCCGCAAGATGAAAGGGGTATTGAAAGGCTTAAGGCACAAATAGAGGGCGCGCTGAGCAACCGCGGAATCAGGGAAAGCAGGCAGTCGGGAAGGGGAGCGCTTGGGTTCGGCGGGGGAGTTTCTTCACAGTTCGAGATCTTCTACGGCTCCGGAGACGGGGCGATGATGCAGGATTTGCTTTATTCGATAAACGAGTCTGTTCTGAAAAACGGCGTTGCTTACAAGACAGCAATTTTTACAGAGGCCGGAGATCTTAGAATGCGGCAGTACCTTAGCTCCAGGTTTGTGGTGCTTGGAAGCAAAACGTTCCGCGTAGGCGGCGCTGACGGCATTTTTGATTTGTGTAGGAGCTTTAATAGCCTGTCAGTCGGTGCCGCCCATGCAAGGCAACTGCTCTCATTCCCTGAAACGCGTGCAATAAGTTATGTGGTAAAAACAGCTGGGCACGTATCCGGCGGAAACATTGCTGTCGGCACAATAATGAAAAACGGAGTTTTTGATACTGGAGAGGAGATGAGGCTTGAGCTTTCTACATTGAACTTAGGCTGCATTATAAGCGGGCTGCCAGGATCTGGCAAGACCATGGAAACCATGAATATAATGCACCAAATTGCAGCAACCGGCGGAGTTTCAGGGAAGGACTCTGCGGCCTTATCAAGACCGCTCATAGCAATAATCGCCCCAACAGATGAATGGAACGCCTTTGCATCAGGCCATGGTATGAATCAGATAAGGATATGCGCTGACGGAGTGCCTATAAACTTTTTTTCGTGCCCCGAAGAGGTGGAAGCTGAATTCTTTTATCATAACCTGGCGCTGATACTGGCATCTGCGGTAAAGGCCGGGCCGTACAAGGAGCCCCTTGAGAAGTGCCTGATTAACGCATTCAGGAAAATATATTCAGACACCAAAAATCCGCACCCTGTGGATGTGTATAGGGCAATAATGGATTCTGTGGTTGCAATGCATGGGAAAAGGACAAATGCCGGGATTAAATATACAAAGCACGGCGAAAATATAAAGTCCTCGCTGGAGACGCTGGTTGAGATTTTAAACAGGCTTGAGTACTCGACTGAAGAGGGTGTGCAGTTAGGCAGCCTGCTTGGAAAGGGTGTTGTGTTTGATCTTTCCAATGCCAGCGGCAATTCTAGGGGATATTATTACGCCGCGATACTGAACCAACTCTACATGGCTGCAGAGGCCTTTGACAATGACGGAGAGGGAAGCCTGCGTATGATTATATGCCTAGAAGAAGCGCAGCTTATATTCGGTGAGAAAAACTCGGCCGCAGTTGAAGACGTGATATACAAAATCCAGGACTTCAGGAAAAAGGGCATCGGCCTTGTGCTGTTGACGCACAACGCGATGGACATAGACCCAAGGATAAGAAGGCTGTGTCAGACCAAGCTGTATTTCAAGCAGGCGCCGGACGTTGCAGTGCCGGCATCCAAGGACCTGATATTCACATATTCTGACGAGGACAGTGTAGTATCGAAGTTGAAACACCTTGACGAAAGGGTGTGTGCGCTGACTTACATAACCAAGGACGGAGGTGAAAAGCACTCGCACGACACGGTGTTTGTAAGGACGCACGATTCAAGCGGCTACATAAAGGGCACGGATAAAGGCGTTGGCGAACTGCATTTGCACAGAGTTGAGCCAAAAACCGAGGACTGCCTTATCTCTGTGGCACCCGAAAGCCGAATAGGGCAGGGCCTGGCAGTTGAAAGGATATGCTATGCCAGGATTCTCTATTTGGATGATGTAGTTTGCTCTGCAGATGCAAGGCTTGAAGGCGGCGAGATACGGGTCAGGGCGGAATTGATGGTGGGCAGGAAATACAGAATCGAGCTTTTAGACCAAAAGTTAAAGCCCGTATGGGGATCTGATTTTTTCGCCGGCCGCGAGATTTCAATGCATGCGTAGCGCATCAGCGCAGATAGTCGCCTATTCTCCTTTGCTTTATTATGCGGCTTAGCAGGCCGCTGTTTGCAACCCACGCGTTTGGAGGTATCTCAAGCTTTTGCCTTATGAACCCGAATACGTCCTTGATCCCGTTTAGCACTGTTGGCTCACTTTCCAGGGTTTCCCTTACATGCTCCCTTACGTTCCATACCCCTACGGGCATTATATATCCGTCGTGCACTTCCCTGAGTATGAGCACCCTGCCCTGCCTTTTCATACCGTCAAGTTTCTCGGTCACTGCCAGCCTTGCAGAGTAATAGCAGCCCCCTATCTCGGCGTAGGTCTTGCGGCCCTTGTAGCCTTCGTAGGACGAATAAATCGATATTTCAGAGCCGCCTGCGTTCCATATCGTATTTGGATACCACGCCTCTATGGATTCATATTCCCAGTTTCCAGGCATGAAGAATATAAGCCAGCGGTTGTCCAGCGCGACTTTGTAGTAGGCGTATATTGCGTCGACGCTGTCGTACTCCTTTATCTTTTCTCTGATGCCCTTAGAGAGCGTATCGTCTACAGCGGTTATGCTCCACCTGGTCGGCACGAATTTCCTTTTGCCCTTTAGCCCGAAAAGCCCGGCCGAAAGCCCTTTTGATATCTGTGACACAGGAAGCCCTTTCTGGTACAGCTCTTTCATTGAGGTGGTTGCAGTTGCATCGTAATCAAGATGCATCTTTTCCATGCTCCTGTCTGCTTTTATGTTGTACAGCCTGAAATTGTTTATGGGCACGCTAGGGCCGAACGGCTGGACCTCGTCGTTCGTCTCCATCTTTATCATTGGCTTCTTCTTGAAGACCATCTCGGCATCGGATGGCCTTTCGGCAAGCGCGAGCTCCATTATCTGCTCCTCCATCCTGCCAGACTCCACCGCATGCACGCTTGTCGGATACATGCCCCTTACCAGCTTCGATCTCATTTCGACTATCCTTTCTATCGACATTGAGCGCCACCTTTCCGGTGTGTTCAGTATAGAGGTGTCGCCGTGCTCCGGAGGCAGCATCGGACCTATGAAGACCTTTGGGTATCCGAATCTTCCTATAAATATGTCTGTTGGAGATGAACCTGACATTTCAAGCTTGTCGATTACGGGCAGCATCTTGACTTTATAGTAGTACCTGAGCAGCGCAGGATCCCTCATGTGGCTGTAAACTATGGTTGAGCGCTTGATGCCGACGTTAAGGCCAGGAAGCTTGCTTATTATTTCCATCCTGTCCAATTTCCTCACACCCTTATATTCGGAATCGAGATATTTATAGGTATTTTGGCGGTTATGCTTTTAGATTTGCCTTGACAATTATTTGCGAGGGTTTTATGGCTGATATCAAAATGAGGCTGCAGCGCCTTTTTGCGGGCTCAGCATTCGATTCCGCCGTAATAGTGAACAGCTCCAACAAGGACCCTAACTTCTTGTATTTTACAGACATTGAAGGCGGGATATTCGAGAATGATATCCTAGTGCTTTCAAGGAACCGGGCTACTTTGATCACAAGTGCATTGGAGTATGGCATTGCCTCGGCAAGTGCAAGGCCCGGGCTCGAAGTGCTTATGGCGGACACTGCCGAGAAGAACAGAAGAGAGCTAAAAAGCCTTCTTGAAGGGAAAACGGTCGGTTTCAACAGCTCATTCATGCCGTTCGGATATTATTCCTTCATAAAAAAATACGGGGCGCCTAAAAGAATGGTTGACGCCGCCGCAAGACTTGGAGAGACAAGGGAGATAAAGGACGACGAGGAAATAGGCAGGATAAGGCGCGCGATACAGATAACAAAGAAATCGCTGGACCAGATTCAGGATTATTTCGAATACGGCATCAAGGAGACGCAGCTTGCCGCGAGATTTGATTACTTGATGGGAGAAAACGGGGCGCAGGGAAAGGCGTTTGACAGCATAGTCTCTTTCGGTAAAAATTCTGCTCTGCCGCACCACATGCCCGACAACACCAGGCTCAAGCCTAACGAGTATGTTTTGCTTGATGTGGGGGCCAAGTACAGGAATTACTGCGCGGACATAACGCGCACATTCGTGTTCAAGCCGGATAAGAAGTCTGCACGATACAAACGCATGGAGCGGATTTATGATACGGTAAAGCGCGCCCAGGACATAGGCTTCAGGATTCTGAAGGACGGCGCAGACGGAAGCTCTGCGCAGCGTGCAGTTGAGGACTACATAGACCATGCTGCGCACGGCGCGTATAAGGGTATGTTTATACACAGCCTGGGCCACCAGATAGGGATAGAGGTGCACGACGGCATAGGCATGTCAAGGGCGCAAAAAATACTAAGGAGCGGCATGGTAGTAAGCGACGAGCCTGGCATTTATGTCAAGGGCTTCGGAGGCGTCCGGATAGAAGACGACGTGCTTATAACAAAGAGCGGGGCAAAAATGCTATGAAGCGCCCTTGTGTGGGCTTTTGTCGTGCCCGCTTATGACATCACGCACTTCCTGACCGTCTACCACAAGGCGGTACCTGGACATTATCTCCTTTATCAGTTCGGATTCGGGCCTCTTTGATCCGGCAGAAGCCTCTGCCACAAGCTTCTTGAGTCTTTCGCCGGATATCCTTTTCAACCCGTTCTCCTCAGCAAGCTCGCTTGCAGTTCCTGTTTTGCCGGATGCGGAAAGCTTGAACACTTCTTCTACGCCGTTCTTTGTGAGCCCGCGCGATGCATAAAGCGCGAATATGCCCACAATCTGGCCTTCTGAGACGTTGTCGATGTTCACTCCAGACCTGCGCAGCTCGGTTAGCTTTTGGATCAGAAAGTTCGCGACAAATTCTTTGTCGGCCTTGGTCTCCGTGGTTACTGCCTTGTAGACCGGAAGTCTCGGCGACATAAGCAGCTGCCTGGCAAGTTCCCTGCTTTTGAGTTCTGATTCAAGCTTCTGCATCTCCCGCTCTACGCTTGGCGCAGACGCCTCGGCAGCCCCAAGTAGCTTGTCAGTTATCCTTACCGGCCTGGCGTCAGTTTCGGGATACATCCTGGCGCCCCCGGGAAGCGGCCTTATGAACCTTGTCTGGAACTTGCCGTCGTTTATGGCTGCGCGCGTCTCCTCCGGGACCCCTTTTATTGCCTGGCGGGCCCGTTCAGCCGCCACAGCCATGGACTTGTATGCAGTCTCGTGCCTTGCGGCTATGAGCATGAAAGAATCCTTTTCAGAAATAGAAAGCTGCTTTTCCAGCTCGGCGATCTCCGAATCCGAAATGCCGTATCCTGCCAGGTTCTCGTCTCCGTGCATTAGCCCTTTTACCCCGCCCATCTTTGCATAGTCGCTGATTTCGGTGCCCAGGCGCCTGCCTGGATTTACCTCTTTGCCGAGCATGCCCTTGAATCCTCTTAGCCCTATGGCTATTATTGCACTGCCAGGTGTCTGCGACAGAATCTTTGCCTTTGTGCCTTTGAATACACCTGACACGTCCACTATATCTTCGTCAACAGTTGCCTTTCTGCGAGCTAGTTCCTTTGATATTTCTATCAAGGCCAGCTGCCTTGAAACCTCATTTTCGACGAACTTGTCCATGTTGTCCAGGTCCTGCAGGCCTTTTATTTCTATCCTTGCGCCGCCTCTGACTGACACGTTTACGTCCTGCCTTATTGTGCCTATGCCCCTCTGAACGCGCATTGTAAGCCTAAGCAGCATGCCTATGTACAATGCAACGGCCTTCGCCTCGGTCGGTGATTTTATTGTGGGGCCGGTATCTATCTCTACAAGAGGTATGCCTACCCTGTCTGTGTCGTAGGCTATTTCAGAATCTGATGACGCCCTTATGCCAGAAGACTCCTCCTCTAGCGAAAGCATCGGGATGTCTATCCTGCTTCCCCCCACGTCTAAAAACCCATCTATCCCGACAACCGTTGTCCTTTGGAATGCGGTTGGATTGCTTCCGTCGACAACCTCCTTGCGCATGGGCTCGAGTTCGTCCAGTATGTGCATGTTCAGTGCGGACGCCACTGAAATTGCTATCGAAAGAGCATCTGCGTTCATCTCCTTTGGCGGTTCCTCGTCGATGTCCACCAGGCAGGTTTTCCTGTCAAATATGTGGTATATGAATTTCTTCTTCTTTAGCTCTTCGAAGAGGGCTGCCCTGTCAAGCGAGCCCAGCTCGCCCGCAACGGCCCGTTGGTACCTTTCTATTGTGTACAGCTCGCTGTCTTGATCCTGCCCTGCTGAACAACCGCAGAAAAGCTTTTCCGATGTGAGCAGCCTTTGATGCACCTCTAGTCCGCATTTGAAGCCTATGCCCTCAAAGAAGGAGTCGTTTTTCTCGCCATTGGCCTTTTGATTTGCCTGCGCTTTTGCTTCCTGCATGCATCTACACCATGAAAGTTTCAAACCTTGTGCGCGAGGTTATCTCGCCGCGAAGGTTGTTCGGCAGCATCTCCCTCGCCTTTTCTTTTCCGTAGTTCTTGATTAGCCAGGAAAGCTTTACATATGCCGTCTCGGCAGTCATGTCTTCGCAATACACCGCGCCAGCGGAGCTTATCAGCCTGAGATTCCTGTAAACGCTGCGGTTCACCCTGCCGTATATGCACTGCGAGGTTATTCCCACTATAACGCCTTTGTCCGCTGCTGATTTTATCCAGGGCAGCCATGACATCTCCTTGGAAGACGGCGCTACAGGAACGTGGCCGAGGCCTGTGCCTTCTATTATTATGCCATCGTAATCTTTGTCTTCGTAAAATTTCAGTATGGATGGATCTGCGTCGGGATACGCCTTTACCATGGCGACCTTGCTGCTGTATCCTGTCACTGCCGAAACTGCTTTCTTTTGATTGCGGTTCACTCTCCTGTAGTCGTTGTTGTAGGATAAATTTCCATTGATATCGACGTATGCTATGGGCTTGTCATTTATTGCCCTGAATGCATCCCTCCTGGAGGTATGCATCTTCCTCGCCTTTGTACCGCGTATGAATGAGCACCTGGAATCCGAGCTTGAATCGTGCATGCATATGCCGACCTCGGCTATGTCCGACGTTGCAGCTATGGTTGTAGCGCAAATTATGTTCATGAAGGCGTCGCTTGAGCCTCTGTCGCTGCTTCTCTGGGATCCGGTCAGGACAACCGGGGCGTTAAGATCCTGCAGCATGAAGCTCAGCGCGGCGGATGCGTAGTGCATTGTGTCGGTGCCTATCGTTACCACGACCCCCCTTGCGCCGTTGTTTATCTCAGATGCCACCCTTTCCGCTATGGCCTGCCATTCCCTGTATGACATGTCCTCGCTGGACATGCTGAAGAGCTTTGCAACCGATATTCTCGCGATTTTGGAAAGCTCCGGTATTTCGTATAGCAGCTCCTCCGGCTTGAGCAGCATGTACACGCCGCCGGTTTTGTAGTCTATCTTGCTGCCTATTGTGCCGCCGGTGTATATCAGCGATATCTTCGGGAGCCTGGAATCCTGGGCCATGGCCGCCTTGGGGAAGTCGAAATTGCCGGAGCCTTTTTTGACGAGCTTGAGCCTGGATCCCAAAAATGATACGCCGACGTTGTATCCGTTGGCAAGCTTTATTACCAGAATGTCCTCGCCATTTGCTTCCGTGTTAGGCATCAGCGTTCCGATTATTTTTGTTTTGCCTTTCTCGAATTCGACTGTGTCTCCGGTATCTATGCCCTCCCTTTCCAACAAATCGCGTATTTTTTCGGAATACATTTGCGTCGCCTCAGGCTACGGAGCAGTAAAGCGCATTTGCAGTAGCAGAATGCACGCTTACATTTATAAGCTTGCCAATTAAATCGCTGCTTGCACCGCGCAGCACCACTTGCTTGTACGAGTCGGTCCTTCCATTTATCGAAACTCCGGTTGATTCGGTCATCAGCGCGGTAATGCGCTGCCCTACGAATTTCCCGTTTATGCCGTGCTGTATGCCGCGCACGGCGCTGTACATCTCGGAGCTTCTTTCCTTTATAAGAGTCTGATCCAGCTGCTTCATTTTGTGTGCGGCGGTGTGGCGCCTTGCACCGAACCTGGATATGTTTGTCACGTCAGGCCTGAAGCTTTTCAGAACTTCAATGCTATTAGTGAAATCCTCGTCCGTTTCTGTTGGATATCCTACTATCATGTCGGTTTCTATGCTTATGCCGGGCACGTATGAGCGCAGTACGTCAACGAATTCGAGGTACTGATCGACAGTGTAGTTCCTTCTCATTGACTTGAGCACAGAATCGCTTCCTGACTGTAGTGGAAGGTGCGCAAATTTGTAGAATTTCTCATTGCCTAGGGCGGAGGCGAATTCGTTTATGTATCCGGCAAGCCTTTCAGGATTTAGCATGCCTATCCTGACCTTGAAAAAGCCTTCGATGCGCGATATCTTTTCCATTAGCAAAGCTATGTTGCTCTTCCTGTCCGCACCGTATGCGCCGATGTCCTGAGAGGTTATGTCTATCTCAACTGCGCCGGACTTCACGCTGTATTTTACGGCGTTCAGTATCAGGTCCTCTGAAAAGCTGTTTAGCGCGCTTCTCGCGAACTTTGTCTCGCAGAATGAGCAGCTGCTCATGCATCCGTCGCTTACAGGTATGCGCGCCACGGGACCCTGCCTGGGCTTGAAACTGGCAAGCCTGTCGCGCTTCTGCAGCGAGGACATGACGACTCGTTCTCCGGATGCCGTGCGCGATACGGCATCAGGCATGTCCTCAAGGTTGCTTATGGTGACTATGGATGCGCTTGGCGAGGCATTGGATATTATGTCGGGATTGGCTGCCGCCATGCAGCCGGTAACCAGGACCTTCCTCTTCTCGCTTTCCAGCTTCTTCAGTAAATCGGATATTTTCTGCTCTGTGGGATTCTTTACCGTGCACGTGTTTACTATAATAACGTCCGCGTCCTGCATCGACTCCGCTTGCCCGATGTTTGCGGAATCCAGCACCGAATTTATTATGTCGCTATCCGCCTGGTTCAGCGTGCAGCCATAAGTTTTTATATATGTTTGCATTATATCATATGTTTATTTTTGTGTCTAGTTACGATGCGAAGCGGCAGAACCGCAGCTAAGATTAAGGATTGATAAAATAAATAATTTGTGATTTTAAAGGTGTTATTGAAATGGCTATTCTGTGTGAAAGATGCAAGCGCGAGATATTCAGGACTTTCAAATGCAATTATTGCGGAAGGAATCTCTGCAGGAACTGCGTGAAAAGCTCAAAACGCAAATCCAAGACAGTAAAACTTGTGATATGCAAGGACTGCTGGTCTGACATGCCGAAGAGGAAGGCCTACAAGTCTGATAGGGAGATGTCGGCCTAGTTTTCTTGGTCTTGCGTCTTGCCCTGCCTGATTACGCAGAGCTCGACGTTTATGTTATCCAAGCTGACCGACTTTGAAAGCTCTATCTTTTCCTTTATTTTGTCCCTCGAATCTAGAATTCGTGCAGTCTTTGCCCTCACTATCGATTTTATCTCGCCCAGACGCTTTGATACCATTTCACTTGATCCGGCATCTAAGATTATGCCAAGGCCTATGCTCTCGGTCTTTTTCATTCCCAGTTCCTTTCTCATCGACTGCACAGCTCTTATTATCTCCCTGACAAAAAGCTCCTCCTTCAGCGCCTCGGTGATCTTGGAGTCTATGCTTATTGTGCCGTATCTGGTGCGCATTGAGCCCTCTGCGGCAGGCTTTTCCAGGACTACAAAATGCTCCGGACCTATAGAGAACGTTCCGCTTTCGGTGTGCAGCTGGTAATGTCCGCTCCTGTCGATCTCGGAGAGCAGGACGTCCGGATCCGCGGTCTTTATCGCCTCGGCCACTGCGTTTGCGGATTCCTTGAAGTCCGGGCCTATTCTTTGGAATGCGGGCCTTATTTCCTTTGTAGAAGATGAGGACTTTACTATCTTTAGTGCTTTTATATTTGCGTACGACTCGATTAGGCCTGACAGCCTTTCCAGGGATGCCACTACTGCGTCGCTGGCAGTCTCGACTGTTGCCGAATTTATGGGCTGACGCAGCTTCACGCCTTCCTTTTCGCGTATTGCCAGGATTGCGCTGGATATCTCCTTTGCAACTTCGAAGTCGCCCTCTGCGGTCTTGTTGACCTGCTTACCTGAGGGTTTCGGCCACCTTTCGAGGAATATGCTTTGGCCGGTCTTTGAAAACAGCTCCCTGTATATGTATTCTGCGGAGAACGGCATCGCTATTGAAGACACTATAAGAGTATTCCTCAATACATAAAGGAAGTTGTTCGCTGCCATGCGCAGCTCGGCCTTGCTTGAGGACTCTGTGCGCTTTTTGAGCAGTTTCAGGTAGAACCTGCTCAGGTCTTCTATTATGAAATTCCTGATCGCATTTATTGACGCGTCTATTTCGTATCTGTCCATGTTGTATGTTGTATATTCTACAAGAGAATTCAGCTTTGACACTATCCAGACGTCTTCCGGAGGCGCGTTTGAGAGCCGTGGCCTTTTAACCTCTTTGGGATCTATTCCCGACAAGCTCGCCATCTCCTTCGCAAGCTCAGCTATGTTGTACATGGTTATTATGTTGTTGTTCGCCTCCTGGAGGTCCTTGCGCTTGAGCTTTATATCCTGCCAGCGTGGCTTGCTAAGGCACCATACCCTGAATCCATCAGCAGAGATTACAGACAGCATGTCTTCCGCGAGCATCACGTTGCCGAGGTGCCTGTGCATCTCCCTGCCGAGTTCATCGAATATTATTCCGCCTATGGTTACCTCCTTGAATGGCGATTTGCCATACATCGCAACCGAAGTCCTCAGCAGCACAGAAAACCATCCGCGTATCTGGTCTCGGCTTTCTGTGATCCAGTCTGCCGGAAACAGCTTCTTGAACTCCCCCTCGGAAAGGCTTGCAGTATGCGCTACCCCGGAATCGTACCATACGTCGAATATGTCCGGTACGCGGTGCATTACGCCTTCGCATTTTCTGCATTTGAACGTTATCCTGTCGATGTGCGGTTTATGCAGGTCCTGCGGCACGGCTTGCAGGTCCGCAACTTTTTTGAGCTCCTCTGCCGAGCCTATTACCTCAATGTTTCCGCATTTGTGGCATTCCCATATCGGGATTGGAGTACCCCAGTACCTTTGCCGTGATATGCACCAGTCGGGCGAATTTTCCAGCGTCTCCTCTTGCCACTTCTGCGCGGCCTGCGGATGCCATTTCACCTTCCTGTTTTCACGCACAGTCCTTGCCTTTATTTTCTTTATGTTTATGAACCACTGGTCGGTGGCCCGGAATATCAGCTTTGAATTGCATCTCCAGCAGTGAGGATAGCTGTGGGTTATGCTTCCAAGGAAGAGCAGCGCCCCTGCTTCCTTCAATGCATTTATTACGGCCTTGTTCGCCTCTTCAGGTACAGCCAGGCCGGCGAAGGCGCCCGCGTCCTCAGTATAGCGCGCATGCTGGTCCACTGGAGAAAATATCGGCAGTTTTGATTCTACGCCAAGGCGGTAGTCCTCGGGGCCGTGGCCTGGCGCTATGTGCACAAGGCCGGTGCCTTCGCCCAGGGAGACCAGGGATTTGCTAAGCAGCACCTTGTGATATTTCCTGAATTCCTTCTGCATCTTTATTTTCTGCTCCAGCGGATTCTTGTAGTGCAGGCCGCGCAGCTCCGCGCCGTATACTTCCTTTTCTACCACCATGCTCTTGCCTACGGATTCTATAAACAGGTCAAGCCTGTCCTTTGCTACTATGTAGTGCTCTGTGCCGGAACTCGCGAACACATATATCGCATCTGGATTGGCCGCGACCGCAATGTTGGATGGGATGGTCCATGGAGTAGTAGTCCATATGACCAGGTAGGTACTGTCGCTGATTTCTAGGCCGCCATCCGGCCTGTCGATTACCTCGAACTTTACAAACATCGATGGATCTGTGGTGTCGGCATATTCTATTTCAGGGCCCTGCGAGGAAAGCACGGTTTCGCAGTGGGGACAGTACGCCAAGGACGCCTTGCCTCTGTAGAGCAGGCCTTTTTTGTGCATTGCGGCTATAGCCCTCCACGCCTTGTCTATGTATTCGTTTTTGTATGGCAGGTACACATTCTTGAAGTCAAGTGAAGAACCGAATCTCTTGTAGGTTTTTACGGCAGATGCGATCTGCAGGTCGGCGTATTCCTTGCATTCGGCTATGAACTTTGCTATGCCTATGCCCTTTTCTATGTCGTCTTTCGACTTCAGCTTTAGATTGCTCTCGACCTTGTGCTCGATGGGCAGGCCATGCACGTCAAAACCGGCTCTGTCGTGCACAAAGAAGCCCTTGTACCTTTTGTACCTTAATACTGCGTCCTTTACCGTCTCGACCCATATGTGGTAGCTGCCAAGGCTGCCGGTCACGTATGGCGGACCGTCTAGAAAGTAATACTTTTTGCCGGACTTGTTTGCCTCCTTTATCTTCTCGTAAACTTTAGAGCTTTCCCAGAACCCCAGAATCTCTTCTTCCCTGGAATTTATATCCAACATTATTACACCATAAACCCGGCATGCAGCCAGGTGCACTCCATCGTGTAGTTAATATTTGAACAATCAGTATAAAATACTTTTATTCCGCCGCGATATTTATGGGTGGCTTTGGACATTATACACTAGACGAAATTGCACAAAAGCAATTTATATGCTATTGGAATAACCTTATTTGGATGAGAACGTTATTTGTCCCGGTGCCTTCAAGAAACTTTGAAGATGTCGTCCAGTACAGGAAGACCTTTGAAGACAAGGTAGTAGACTCTAAGGAGATGATAGGATACACTCTCCAAGTGTATAAGAGGTGCGCGGCAGAAATGGCGTTCATAGGCAGGGACATAAAGGCGCTACTTGACAGAGCAGAAAATTTTCTTGAGGAAATGGACAAGGCCAGAGCGACAGCTGAGAATTTCGGAAAGGACGAATTTATCAGCAATGTGGAAAAATGCAATGACATGGTATACTA
>GG697236.1 GCA_009387755.1 Candidatus Micrarchaeum acidiphilum ARMAN-2 | reverse complement strand
TGCCTACGATCCTATAATAAAAGAAGGCATCGACAATGTTAAAATCTGCAAAAATATGAAGGAATGCATTGAGTCTTCTGACATATTGGTTATAGCTACGGAATGGGATGAATTCAAAAACATAGAAACCAGCAAACCAATTATAGATGCTAAGCGACTATTGGATTTAGGTAAAAATAATGTTATACCTATAGGTTTTGGGCAGCCTAAAACCAAGATGAAAACATGAAAGTTAAAAAAGCCGTAATACCTGCAGCCGGACTAGGCAAAAGGTTTTATCCACTAACCAGGTCGCAACCTAAAGAAATGCTGCCAATAGTAGACAAACCAGTTATCCATTATGTAGTAGAAGAGGCAGCTAAATCGGGGCTAGATGAAATATTGATAATAGTAGGCAAAGGCAAAGATGCCATAATAAACTACTTCGATAAAACAAACACATACGCCGATTTAGAAAAAGATTATAAAATAGATGACTTTCCTAATATCTATTTTATAAGACAAAAAGAGCAACTGGGCTTGGCAGATGCGATACGTTATGCCAAGGGATTTGTTGGCGATGATCCATTTGTGGTTTTGCTCGGCGATACCATATATAAATCAAGCAGCCCCCTTACTGTAACTCAGCAGCTTATCAAAGTATATTCCGATCATAATTCTCCAACGATAGCTGTAGAGGAAGTACCTAAGGACAAAATAAAAGATTATGGGATCATTGATGGAAACAAAATAAGCAATAGGCTATGGCTTATAAATAACCTAGTAGAAAAACCGCAAATACAAAATGCGCCAAGCAATATTGGGATAACTGGGGCATATATTCTTGAATCGGATATATTTGGATACATAGACAAAATAAAAATGGGTATAAACAACGAATACCAGCTTACTGATGCATTAAAGCTGTTGTGCAAAGACAGAGATCTTTTGGGGTATAAATTTGAAGGTAAACGGTACGATATAGGTACAAAGGAATTATGGATTAAAACTTTTCTTGAATTTTCGAAGGGAAGTGGTTACATATAGGTTTCAGGGCTAAATACTAATTTTTAATTGCATATATAAATCCTAAAAACATCATATGGTGGCTGAAGGTTAGTCAATGCCGTATTCATATGCATAATCCCAAGTACGCAAAACGAAACATTGCAAAAGCAATATAAAATGCGCATCATAATAATACGGTTGTGGTATTTTGGCGGATTCTATATACGTGTCAAAGCTGGTTAAGAAGTATGGATCCTTCACCGCGGTTAAAGGCATATCCTTCAGAGTAAAGAAGGGCGAGATATTCGGCTTTCTCGGCCCTAACGGCGCGGGCAAGACGACCACAGTCCACATGCTCACTACAATAATAGACAAGACAAGCGGCCAGGCGAAGGTAGCTGGCTTTGACATCTCGAATGAAAAGGAAAAGGTCAGGAGCGCGATAGGCATAGTCTTCCAGGATCCTTCCCTTGACGACAGGCTCACCGGCTACGAGAACCTTGACTTCCATGCAATCATATACGGCATAGGCAAGGAGGAGCGGAGGAAGCGCATAAAGGAGATGCTGGAGATGGTAGAGCTTACGGACAGCGCGGATAAGCTTGTTGTCAAGTATTCCGGAGGCATGCGCCGCAGGCTTGAGATTGCGCGCGGCCTTCTGAACGAGCCCGAAGTGCTGTTCCTGGACGAGCCCACCGTAGGGCTGGACGCGCAGACAAGGAGGCACATACTCGACTACATAAAGGCCCTCAACAGGAAGTACAGGCTCAGCATATTCATAACAACGCACTACATAGAGGAAGCGGACTACATATGCGACAGGATAGCGATAATGGACCACGGGAAAATAGTGGCTTGCGACACGCCGCAGAACCTTAAGCGGAAGCTGCAGGGCGATGCTGCGATAGTCAGGCTGGAGAACGAAGACAGCAGCAACAGGCTCATCATGGCTATGAAGGAGGAGAAGTTCGTGAAATCGACGAGGAAAGACGGCCTCAACCTTTATGTATACGTCAGGGAGGCAGAGTCGGCGCTTCCCAGGATAATGTCCATTGCCTACAAGGCAGGCATAAAGATAACCAGCGTTGAGGTGCACAAGCCAAGCCTTGAGGATGTTTTCATATATTATACAGGAAAAAGCATACGCGATTCCGAAGCTGAATCCAACGAGCGCATTCGCGGAATAATGCGCAGCAGGATGAGGTAATGCAATGAACAGGAACCTTGCAGCAGTATACGTCCTTTGGCTCAGGGCTATGAAGCGCTTCAAGCGCTCCCCTTCGCAGATAATAGGGTCAGTGGCAATGCCGTTCCTGTTCCTTATATTCCTTGGCGCAGGCTTCAGCGCTGTAAAGTTCCCGGGGCTTCCTCCTGGCTTTAGCTACATAGACTTCCTGGTTCCTGGGATACTTGGCATGTCAATGCTTTTTGCTGCTACCACGGCAGGCATATCCCTGCTTTGGGACAGGCAGTTCGGATTCCTCAAGGAGGTCATGGTGGCTCCGGTGAGCAGGCTTAGCATAATGCTGGGCAGGACTTTCGGAGGCATAACCACCGCTTTCCTGCAAAGCCTGCTTCTTATAGTGTTCTCGCTTTTCATAGGCTTCCACATTGTGAGCATAGCCGGGCTGTTCGTTGCCTTCGGGTTCATGCTCCTTATAGGCCTTGTATTCATATCAATAGGGCTGATACTGGCTTCGGTAATGACAGACATGCAGGGCTTCGGCCTAATACTAAACCTGCTTATATTTCCCATATTTTTCTTGTCTGGGGCCATATATCCTGTGAGCGCCCTGCCCGGCTTCATACGGTATGTTACGTATGTCAACCCTTTGACGTACGGAGTTGACGGCATGAGAGGCGCTCTGCTGGGAGTTTCGGTGTTCCCGGTATGGATGGATGCGGTGATACTCGGAGCAATAGCGCTCGTGATGCTGGCGCTGGGAGCCTATTCCTTCTCCAAGGCAAAGGCAGTTGCCTAAGGATTACCGGACTTTCTGCTATGCATTTTGCAATAAAAGAATAAGGATAAGTCGAAAAGCAATATTTTATATTATAAAATATTTTTAATAATAATATTTGAATATCTCGCCTTGTGTAAATATGATATAGTATAATGCAAAGCTTTTTATAAATATTATATAGTATACTATATTAGTATTGTAGCAAAGCTATTGAGTGTGCACGCAGGTATCGTGTAACGAATGGCTGTGTTAACTCGATGATGGCATGGACAAGGAGCAGCTAAAGGCAATAATCAGGGAGCAGGCAGATATGATAAAGCAGAAGCTTGGCAGTGAACACATAATAGCAAGGGATGCCAAGCTTGAAGATTACCTCGCATCTAACGTTGCACTATTCATACTTGGCGTGCGCCGTTGCGGCAAGTCAACGCTTGCAGTACAGCTTTTCAATGGCCAAAAGCACGGCTACATAAACTTCGATGATGAAAGGCTGCTGGGCATGAGCGCTGGCGACTTGAATTCCGTGCTTCAGGCATTCTATGAGCTCTACGGCAGCGATCTCGACAGGATGATACTCGACGAGGTTCAGAATGTCGAAGGCTGGGAGCCTTTCGTGGGCAGGCTAAGGGAAACCAAGCGCGTCATAGTCACAGGCTCAAACTCAAAGCTGCTCAGCGGCGAGCTCGCAACAAGGCTTACGGGCAGGCATATAGATTTTACGCTATACCCGTTCAGTTTTTCGGAATTCCTCGAATACAAAAGCGTTCGGGTTGGCGGCGCGCTAACGACACAGGAGCGCGCGAATATAAACAAGATGCTGCTGGAATACCTTCGCAATGGTGGCTTCCCTGAATTTTTCAAGTATGGGAGGGCATCGCTGGAGAGCATTTACAACGACATAATAAACAGGGATATCATACAGAGGCACAGGATAAAGCACGCCGAAGCGCTAAGGCAGATTGCGAGGTTCTTGATAAGCAACTCCTCGCAGGAATTTACATATTCGTCGCTTAGTGGCACCACACCCGTAAAGAACCATATAACCCTCTCCAACTGGGTAAAGTACATGGAAGATGCATACCTCATATTTACTGTGGAAAGGTTTTCTTACAAGCTTAAAAATGTGGCGATCGCGCCGAAAAAAGGCTTTGCCGTAGATACTGGGTTTGTCAACCTCCTCGGCTTCAGCAGTGACAAGAACCTCTCAAGGCTTATGGAAACGTGCGTGGCGATAGAACTGAAGCGCAGGAGCGCTGCCGGACGCAACTTTAACTTATATTATTGGAAAGACTACAAACACCGCGAGGTCGATTTCATCATAAAGTCTGGCGAAAAGGTAGATATGCTTATCCAGGTTACAAATGCATCATCAGAACAAGAAATAAAGGAAAGAGAAACAACAAATATTATAGAGGCAAGCGATGAGCTCCAATGCGACAAGCTGCTTGTAATTACGCTTGACTACGAAGCAGATAAGCGCATATATGGTCATGACATCTCTTTTGTTCCTCTGTGGAAGTGGCTCCTTAGATGAGCAAATTTTGAGGCGCTTCAATAAGCCGCTTTTATGCATCGGAACTAGAAAGCTTGTCTATAGCATGCAGAAATGTCTCGGCCATATTCAGGCATTCGCCCTCAGATTTTCTAATTCCGTGTTCGTCCAATAGGTCTTTAATTGCTTTTGCTGCCTCTTCTTTACGGTTTGCATTGGGCTTCGGCGCGCCTTCATTGAACCGGACAACTTTACCTGCGATGTAATCTTCAATTAGTTCATTTAGTAAAGATTCGATCTTGGAATCGCTGGCGACAGATTGAGATTTGCTTTCCTTTCTCATTATGGAACTGTATTCTTCAGGTTTTGGAGTTTGCTTATTCCTTGGTGCCATGTTACCACCTAACTGTTGTTATTTTAATAGATTATTAATTGTTTGTATATGGGCTCTTTCCCAATAAAGTCTGGCGATATTCAGAACAAAAATGTGCAAGTATCAAAAATATATAAATATCTGGATTTATGGAATGCTATAATGTGATTTAAATGTTCCATAAGAAGATGCAGACGATGCAGGAAATTAAGCAGGCGGCTAAAACAGCATCAGAGCTGTCGGACAGATTTGCAGATGTTGTGAGCAGAAAGTCGGGCATACCTAGAAGCTCAATGGAAAAGATAGACATAACAAATTATGATGGTTTCCCTTCATACAGCATTGTGGTACCCTATAAAAATAGCGAGACTGAGATTCTCAGGGTTGTGGCTTCACCGCTTCGCGGCAGGCTGAAGTATATCGCAGCGCTCTACGCGTATGATATTCCTTCCGGGGACCTTGGAGTTGACGGAATATACGAGTCGATAAGGATAGGTAAGGAATCGGTAAAGGAGTTCAGGAAGGAAATGAGGCGGGAGGAAGTCCCGATAAAGGTCTTTGGAGTCTATGAAGTGGACTCTGATGAGGTAATGGCGCGCGCCTTAGATGGGTATGTGAGGATGCGCAGGCAATAGCCTGCGGCTGATTTTCCATTGGATTGGCGGGCATGCTACGGATTTTTATATTGTAGCTTGAAAATTATTCTGTGATATTATGGAAGCATACTGCGTTAAATGCAAAGCGAAGAGGGAGATGAAGGACGCGCACGAGGTTACCATGAAGAACGGAAAGAAGGCAACCACAGGAGTGTGCCCTGTCTGCGGGACTAAAATGTTCAAGATTGGCGGCAAATAAGCAGATTTGACTGCGCCGCGCTGCTTACAGGTAGCCTTTGCGGCGCAGCTCGTCTATTTTGCTCTGGTAGGATTCCATCCTGAGCTCTGTCGTTGCCCTTGGAATCGCCATGAATGAGTTTACGCCTGCAGCCATTGTTTTTATGCCTGTTTCTCCGAGTCTCTCGGTGCTTTTAGGATCGAGCGCATTGGTTAAAACCTGGGCTTCTTCGCTCAGCAGCGGCCTGTGGTCTCCCGTCCTTATTGCGTCTTTTAATTTGGGGGACCAGTTCTCGTAGTTCTCTCTGATGTCATTTATCAGACCTTGCGTTGCTCTGGTCGCATCTGCCAATGCAACAGATTTGGTTCCGAACGGATCAGGATCGATCTTGTCTCGCAAAACGGATACGACGATATCTGTTATCTTTCCATCTGGCAATATTTCCAGGTCATTTTTGCCTGAGGTTATCATTTCCCTCTGCAGCCTTTTTATCTCGCTTTCGGTTTTGGTTGCCATCTTGTCACCTTTGTGCTATTTTTGGCATAGAGTCGGTTTTCTGCTCTCTCAGCATTCTTTTGTAAACTGCAGGAATTTCCTCTATCGCAAAGTCTTCCCTTTCCTGCATCAAGTTGTACTGCTGCCACAGGAAGTATGTGTATACCTTTGATTCTGCGATCTCCTTATGCATCTCTTTAATGCATGTCGGAAGGAAGTTGGAGCTATACATATGAAACAGGTCCGCAATGGCTTTCTTTTCTGCCGGCTTTATGTAAGGTTTGTTGGCCTGCGATATTACTTGCCTTATGGCTTCCTCCACTATCATTGTCGCGTTTGCAGTGAATCCATAGTCATTGAAATTGCATGCCATAAAGTACTTTCGCAATGAGTCTTCAAGAACGGGATTTTCCAGCTTATTTACGTTCTTTGCAATGTTTGCATTAGTCATGCTAATCCTTTATTAATGCGCATTTCCAGATATTTATATTCGACTTTGGCGTTGGCTGCGCGCCTATCTTATCCTGCTTATTATAAGGATGCCGGAGAATATCAGCACGCCGCCAAGGAGCTCTATCGGAAGGAAGCTTCCTATTATGATGCTGCCGGCAAGCACGAGCAGGGTGTCAAGGTAGCCGAGGTCGTTCAGCAGGTTCCTCCTTACAACGGTCCTGCTTATCGATCTTGTCATGCTGGCCTTCATTGCCCTTAGTTCGAGGAAGTTTGCCATGGTGAATGTTGAGCCTCCCAAAACCCCCAGCGCAACGTATGCCAGGCTCTGGCCTGCAATCGCGGGCTGTAAGGCGAGCGCGATTATTACCAGGAACACAGGCTGCAGGGCCAGCTTGGAGCCTACGCTGTACTTTTCTATCCTGTAGAACTGCATGTAGTACGCCACTCCCGCTACGACTGATATTCCCACTATGAAAGGCAGCGTGCCTGCCTGGAAAGAAAAGCCGTTGCTCTCCGCGTAGAAAACTCCCGCAGCCACAAAAAGAACCCCTATAAACAGCATGGCCGATTTCCTCGGCTGGACCCTCCTCCTGTACCTGATGGCGTCTATGGCGAAGAACACGAGTGCGGATAGCCCTATAAGTGGGTATATGCTGGCAAGCGTGTATTTCTCGTATGCCAGAAACAGCAGTGCAGTATACGCCGCTATGAGCAGAGCCGAAGCCCCGCTGAAAGCATAGTAGCGCTTCCTGGCCAAAGAAAAGCGCAGCCTTGAGGCGCTTGCGACCACTGCGAAGCCCACTGCAAGGCCTATGCCTATCGAGAGTACGGCTGTGCCCAGCTGAAGGTGCTTTATCACAACGTAGTCTATTGTACCGTTGACCGCGTAAAGGAACACGCTTGCCAGGATTAGCTTGTACACTCTTCTTGAATCCATCATTGTATTATTGCATTGCCCTTATAAAATATTTTGTTTGCATGACAAGGAACGTATAAATATCTGGAAATGCGCATAAACATCAACAATTGGTGTTATCATGGCCGAAAAAAGCCTGCACGACAAAATGAGGGGCTATTTGGACAATGCAAAGATGAGCTCTGACTTTTACAAGGCTGCGCTCAATGAGGTAAGGAGCGAAACCGACTCAGTTTTTAAAAAGGTTATTGGGCTCCAGAGCTCCAAGTATTCCGACCTTGCATATGATCTTTACAAGAAGGACATAGGCTTCTGGAGGAGCGTTGCGGGGGATGATACTGCGAAGAAGGCAGTCAAGCTTCTGATACTGTACCACGGCTATTTAGGCACGCCGAAGAAGATAAAGGAATATGTAGAAAGATCGCTTCATGATTCCGAAAGGATAGGCAAGCTCTATGAAAAGTTTTACAGGCCCAATGCGGACGGATCCACGATGGGCGCGCTGAACAGAGATTTGAGAGCCGAACTTATGCTCAGATGAATCGGCTCGCATAGTCAGCAGGACATTGCCCTAAGATTATCTGCGCTGCAGTGAAATCCTAGGCTGCTGCGGGATGGCTTCTCTCTCGTATCCAGATAAAAGCTTTACAGTAGAGTTTACCAGCGCGGCATATGACCACGCAAGGTCCTGTATGGGCTTGCTGCCGTTCGCAGCATATAGGCCGTCCATGTCTGCTTCTGGGTGCGCAGGATCAACTATCTCCTGCTCCGGGTATGATCCCCCATATTTGTCGATTACGTACCTGATTGTCCTTTCTGCCTGCTCGATGTTGCCTCTTTCAATCTCGTAGTTGGCCATTTCAAGGCCAAGCAGAAGCCAGCGGCCGCCCTTGTAGTAGGTGTCGTCCTTGAACCTCACCGGCAGCTCGTGCCCTGCAAACAGCTCGCTTTTTATCGAAGATATGGTATTGTGCTCTATTTCCGGCCCGAGCTCTTTGGAAAGGCCGAACTCAGTAAATATGAAAAGCTCCTCTGCGTCAAATCCGAGATCTTTCTCGGGGCGGCTCGCGTTGGGCCTCTTGTTGGCGTACAGCTTGCCGTCTTCCACAAACAAGTCCTTGAGAAATTCTGCCGGGGACGCGCATCTTTCTGTGCCGTTGTCATTGTGCCGGTATATGCCGGTTTCTATCGTCTTTATTTCATCCTTTGTAATTCTCGCCACGCCAATCTCTGACAGGTATTCTGCCGCCCTGAAAAACGCGTGCGCGGCCGCAACATCGTATGCATGCAGCATGTCAGTCTTTATCTCCCACGCATTTGAGCATTCCGACACGTATATCTTGCCGACGTATTTCAGCATCAGCTCCATGTTTGAATCTATGAAGCTCCTTATGCCACTCGACATGCCGAAGCTGGAAACGCGCTCTTTTATTGAAAGCATTATAAGAGGTACGTTGTCATGCTGCATCAGCCAGCTGTGGTGCCTGTCTGATTCCTGGATGTCGTTTATTCCCCCACCATAGTAGAATTTTCCGTCGGTTCCTACCCTCGCAGGTATCCTGTGCGAAAGCTTCATGAAGTCCGGGTGCTCGTAGGGTGCGTCTATGGCCCTTTGCAGGTTGGCAGAGTGCTTGCGCACCACGTCCATGTTGAAGGCTATTATCTTGTCTGCAGCTGAAAGCGCGTCGCGTGCAAGCATGGGGCTGTCGCCGGATGAATAGCGCGCGAACCGTATTAGGGATATTGCAATCCAGGAGGAGTCCCTTATCCAGTGCGGTTGGTACCACCAGTAGTCCTTTGCCGCGGATATGTAGCCGTTTTCTTTAACCTGAGAAATTAGATGTCGAACGGCCTGTTCCGAGGCCGCGAGTAACTCATGCTTGTCAGACAGAGTCTTGGTCGCCAACATCAATAGACCCGTATTTGCACTGGCAGTTTAACATTTAAATAGCTTTCCACCACGTGTGACTTTAGCGCATTACCTTCTGCCCTCGGCAAAATTCTTTTTTATCCATGCATCAATCAGCGATGCCAGTGCATCCCTCCTTCCCTTGAAGTTGTGGTTGGCTCCTTTTATGGTCATTGTCGATATTCTTGCTGATGAGCTTACATCTGAAAGCCTTTTCAGGCATTTTCTTACGTCCATTTTCTCGTAATGGTCCCTTGTCCCGAATATTGCAAGCACAGGGCATGTTATCCTTGAAAATTCTTCGAGCCTTCCGTTGTAGTTGAATATCCTTGCCTCCGGATTGCTGAGATCGTTTGTGCTGAGGAACCTTCCCGCAGAGATAAACTGGGTGTCATTGGCAAACTTTTTCGGCATAAGCGCATCGTAGCCGCCCCTGGCCTTTATCCGCTTTGCCATCCGGACTATTTCTGAGTGATTTTTGCCGAAATAGCTTGAGTCGTAGTTGTAGTCATCAACAGGTGACATGAGAATAATGCCCGATATGCGCCTGCACTTCTTCTTGTATGCGTAGTAGGCAATCTTCTGGCAGCCGCTGCTGTGCCCCGAAAGCACTATGCGCCTGAACCCTGCCCTTCGAAGGAAACTTACTGCCCCATCAATGTCGTATACGCTCTCTTCGAATCTTTCAAATGCAGATCCGCGCGCCTGCTCCGAGCTGTGCTTGCCCCTGCCCTTATTGAAGACTTCGACTATGTAGCTGCCGCGCGTTTCTATAGACATGAAGGTTATGCCTGAACTGGCAAGCCTTTTTGAGATTTCCATTATGCCTGTGCTGCCGAAGAAATTCCCAGTTAGGCCATGCACATGCAGCACTGCAAGGTCCTTGTATGCACGCACGCTTCTCGGCCGGTTCATAAAGGCGTTGAGCTTTACGCCATCGGCAGAATAGAACTGGGTTATGCCGCCTTCCATCATTTCCGTAGTCATAATAGTCGCCATTGTATGCTAGATCATACTATTTTATATCAAGGAAGATATAAATATCATGAAAGGGTTTAATTTATTGGTGGTAGTTGTGTCATCAGTTGAAAAGGATCTCAAGAAGCAGGGGAAGGAGATGGTGGAGGTCGCTGTAGAAAGATTTGTTAAAAATGCCGGCGTGCAGAAGGATAAAACTACAAAATTCCTCGCAAATGCATATGAGGGGGCCTTAGATTCTGGGATAAAAAAGCTCCAGGGTCCAACCGAGAATTTTGTCGGAGTAGCAAATGATATTTATTTCAAGGAGCGCTTAAGAAAGAGACGCGAAGAGGAAAATGCGCAAGTTGACAGGATATTGGCAGAGATTGAGGGGAAACCGGCTGCGCCCAAGGTTGAGCTAGTTGACGCCCAGGAGAAGGCGAGGGAAGACGCAAAAAAGCCCTTGAGGGAATTTTTCGAGACGGTAGCAACATCAGGCTCCAAGGCCATAATAAACAGTCTCTTCACTAAAAAGGTTGAAAAAATTTTCGACGGCATTGAGCATGCAAAGGAGAATATTACAGGCAGGACCGACCTTGCAAAGCTTGCCGACAAGGCCCAGGAGCTCACGGACAACATAGCCGAATTCCAAAAGAACCAGATGAACGATCTGACTTACAAGCTTAGGAATGCTAAGAGCTACGACGAGGCGGTTCGTATCACTGCAGAGGTCTTTAACGAGACAAATAAGAAGACTGAGGCCGTAGTTGAAGACGCGTATTCGATGCTGGGAAAGCGCAATATAGACGGCTTCTACAAGGCGCCTCTTGGCATACTCGACATGAGGAATCAAAAGGTGCCGCTTGAGAAGGGCGGAGAAGAAGAGTGACGATTTCTTTCTTTTTTCTTTTTTGCTTTGCAAAAGCCCAAACACCATAGTAGCAATTAAATATCATTAAAGACAAAATAGTTTATGGTGGATATGTACAATGATAGGATTGCACCCAAGAAAGCTTTGATGCTGAGGCGCGATGCTGCCGAAGATGCAGTTTTAGAAAAGGATGATTTCAAATCAGGCTCAGTGTATGGCAAGATTGCGCTTGGGGCGGGCGGCGTATTGCTGACCGCTGCCGCAGTCATTTGGACTAAGATAAAGGACAACGTTCCGGCGTATGTATACCAGCGCAGCGACACAATACCTGCACAGTACATGACACACAGCACCGGACAGCTCTGGGTTGACATCGGGTTTATCGCAGCCGGTGTGGTAGGCACGCTGTTAGTAACGTTCGGGCTTAAGAAGACCGTGGGCGAAGAAAGCAGTGATGGCGAGCAGCGCAGGCAGACCTAAACCTATTAAAATCCTTTTTGCCATAAATCACGTATGCAAATACTATTTTTAAGCAGCAACAGGCACAAGGCCGAAGAGATTATAGGCATGTCAAAGGCCTTCGGTATCGACCTTAAATGGTCAAGGTATGAGAAGCTGGAAATACAATCGGGCGATACCTCTGAGGTAGCCAGAACTTCTGCAGCTCTGGCATACGCTGCACTCAGGAAACCCCTAATAGTTGAGGATTCGGGCCTGTTCATAGATGCATTGAAAGGATTTCCGGGCCCTTACGCCTCGTTTGTTTATCACACAATAGGGCTGGAAGGAATACTCGCCCTGCTTGACGGAAAGCGTGACAGAGGGGCGCACTTTAAAACCTCTATAGGCTATGCCGACGGATCCTCGACCCGCATATTCGAAGGTATTGTTCATGGATCGATTTCGGATCGAGTGCACAGGGGCAGGGCCTTCGGCTACGACCCGATATTCGTGCCGTCCGGCAGCAAGAAAACATTCTCCGAGATGGGAGTCCTGGAGAAAAATAAAATTTCGCACAGGATGCGCGCATTTGAGCAGCTTGCGGAATATTTGATTAAAAACAATGCTAAAGAAAAGGTGATTAAATGAAATACGACAAACCCCCGAAAGCAGTCATACTCGCACAGGGATTCTTCGGATCAACTAACGGCAAGACTGCCCATGGGCTCGTAAGGTACTCGAAGCGCTACGAGATAGTGGGCGTTATAGATTCGAAGTTTGCAGGCAGGGATGCAGGAGAGGTATTAGATGGCCACAGAAGAGGCATACCCATGCTGCCCTCCCTTGATGAAGCCGTAGGCATAGGAGCCAAGGTGCTTATAGTCGGAGTTGCGACCGATGGGGGTTATCTGCCAAAGGAGTACAGGAGATATGTGAAGAGCGCGATTGAAAACGGCATGGACATAGTGTCCGGCCTTCACGAGTTCCTGAGCGACGACAGGGAGTTCGCCGCACTGGCCAAGAGAAAGAAGGTCAGCATAACAGATGTAAGGAAGATGTTCTTGGGCATGCAGAGATTTTTTACAGGAGACATCGAGAAGGTGAAGGCAGTAAAGGTTGCGGTGCTTGGGACCGACAGCGCCATAGGAAAGCGCACAACTGCCATAATGCTGGTAGAGAAGCTCAATGAAATGGGCCACAAGGCCGTTTTCGTTGGCACGGGCCAGACCGCATGGATGCAGGGCGCCAAGTACTGCGCTCTGATAGACGCAATGATAAACGATTTTGTGGCTGGAGGCATAGAGGGCGAAGTCGTCAGGGCGTGGAAGGAAAACAAGCCCGATTTCATAGTGGTGGAGGGCCAGGGAGGCATAATGCACCCGGCATATCCTGGCGGCTTCGAAATAATAGCTGCCGCAAGGCCCGACGCAATAATACTGCAGTGCGCGCCAAAGCGCATCTTTTATGACGGCTTTGAAGACTACAGGATACCAGATCTTAAAAAATTCTTTGAGATAATGACGCTGCTGTCAGGAAAGGGTCCTGTCGGGATTTCGCTTAACACGGAAAGGATGAAGAAGTCTGAGGTGCAGGGCTATGTCAAAAGCTACGCGCGCAGGTACGGGGTTCCGGTTTCTGCTCCGCTTTATACAGGAGTCGATGCGCTTGCCTCAGGACTTTCCGGGCTGCTGACGCATAGGGCCCGGGCCGTTAAGAAAACTGGTTGAACTTCTTTTTTATTATTTCGTCAAGGAGCTGTTCGGAATAGACGTCGCACGCCGCCAGCCTTGCAATTTTGTTGGGTATTTGCGAAGCCAGCGAGTCCTCTCTCGAAAGCGCAGTTTCGTATATGCGCGACTCTGCCACTGACAGGCGGCTTTTGTTTTTCTGGGCATACATATGCATGAACTTTATGGTTTCGTACGGGAAGGCCCTTGCGGATTCTTCGGCTATTGCAACAATGGCGTCTGCGTCGCTGGGCAGGGCCATTTTAGAAGCCCTGCAGATTTCGAGCAGGCCATCCATCAGCACGGAAACCTGCTGGGCATATAGCCTTGCTGGATCCTTTGTATCAAGCAGCTGCTCTGGCTTTGCGGGATGGAAATAATATCCGTCGTCGGTCTGCTCTAGCAACCTGATCGTGCCCCTGGCAATCTGCAGCCCTTTTGCCATGTCTAGGCACTGCTTAGACTTGTTCTGTGATTCCGCGATTGAATCAGTGTATCTTGTTGCCATTTTTATGCCCTTTTGCGCCGCAGGATGCCCGACCTTTAGACTATGTACTCAAAGCCTGAATTGTCGTAAGACAGAAGGTCGCTGCCTTCAAGCTTTGTTCCCTTCACGTTTGCGCCATTGAATCCGGTGCAGCTCTTGAACACCGTGCCGTTCATGATCGCATCTTCAAAATTGGTTTCTTCGAAATTGAATCCGGAAAGCTCTGCGCCGGTAAGGTCAGCGCCCTTAAAACTCAATCTTGCCCCATGTGTGCGTGGCGGTTTCTCTTTTTCTGGTTTCCTGCCCAGCATCAGCAGCCACGCAGTATCTGCCTCTTCCAGCTTGTGTGCCACACCAAAGCCTTTGAATAGCTTTGCGCCTGCCAGATTTGCACCGTCAAAATTGCAGTTTAGTGGATCGCGCAGCTTCTGGTGGCTTAGGTTTGCGCCTTTGAAATTGACATTCTGCATTGGAAGGATGGTAATTTTTACCCTGCGCAGGTCCACATTTTCGAAACTTGAGCCGTCGAGCTTTGCCATTTCCATTGACGAATTCTCTATTTTTGAATCCTTGAAGTTTGCAAGCTTGAGGTTGGCGTTGTTGAAGCTTGTGCTGTTGAGCTTGGAGCCTACAAAACTCGAGCCCCTTAGGTCGCAGTTGTCAAAGTTGGCGCCTGTGAGATCCTTGCCCGAAAAATCGATGTTTCTAAGTATGAAATACCTGAAGTCCCTTTTTCCTGCGGCAAACATCTCTTCAACGTCTGCCTGGGACAGGTGAGTAGTGCTCCTCGCGTCTATTTTCCTGTCGCTGAGATTCTTCCTTATCGGGGAGCCGTAAAAGTTCCTTAACCACACCTTTCCTTCAAAGCTATTGAGAAGATTTGCCTCCTGCCTTGCCTCGGCGCTTTTTGCGCTGTTCTTTCCAAAACCTGCCTGCATTGTTACACCCTTAATCGGCTTATAGGGTTTTTTAGATATTTATTGTTTTTGATGCAGGGTTTGGAAAAGGATGTGTATGATGCCAAAAGCTATAAATATGAGGCAATGCTACTATTTTTATCAAGAAGGTGAGAATATGGTTCGAAAGGAAAAACCTCGGAGCACGGCTGCATCTTCATTGGAAGACGGGAGCGTTCAGCAGACTGAAGGAAGCCCTAAAGGCAGCCGCAAGACGTACAGGTCTGGCTCGCTCGCAGCCGGATTGGGCTTGCTAGTTGCAGGTGCGGGAACTGCAGTCTACTCGTTTTTGGATAAAGTCAAGATGGTAACGAAGCCGGTGAGCCTGGGTGGGAGCGGTTTAACATCGCAAATGTCAGGCTGGACATTTGGAGTCGGCAATATAGATTTCAAGGGCCTTAGTTATAATTCTGCTACAAATCAGTGGACTATTGAAATTATAAACAACAACAACGTTGTCGGCAATTACACAATAAGTGCAGGCCAGCTGCTTACGGTAAAAGGGCCGCTTGGGCAGTCAACATACACATTTGAATTGACGCAGCACAACCCCGGCATTGATGCGAATTTCAGCTATTATGTGAACGGTCACGTCTATTTCGTGCATCCTGCGTGGTTCACGGACGCACTTTTAGGCGGCGCGGCAATGGCAGTGCTTGGCGGGATAACGATAGCCATTACTGCGCATAGGATCAGGAAGTACAATAAGATGCTGCGCGAAGAACAGGGTTCTGAAGAAAGCAGCGCGGCAGACTCAGGAAAGGTTGCAAAATGATCGGCTTGGCCAATGGGGCCGGGCCCCATTTTTGCCAAAAAGGCAGACAGAAAACAAATATTAAAAATTAGCCTGAGCCTTCACTGCAGGTGCTTCTCAAGCCTTTTCTCGGCGTCGTCCCAGTTGACCAGGTTCCACCAGTTGGTCAGGTAGTCGCCGCGCTTGTTCTTGTACTGCAGGTAGTATGCGTGCTCGAACTCGTCCACTATCAGGATCACGGGCATCTCTGCCAGATGGTTCATGAAGTGGTTCTCCACAGTCATGATCTGAAGGTTTCCGTTCTCCTTGTCGTAGTTGAGCACCGCCCAGCCCGTGCCTGGGTTTGAATTTGCTGCTTCGGTGAAAATCTTCTTGAATTTGTCGAAGCTGCCGTACTGCTCGGTTATCATGTCTGCAAGCTTTCCTCCAGGTGTGCTGCCGCCCTTGCCTTCGGGAGCCATGTTGTTCCAGTACATCGTGTGCAGCTTGTCCCCGCTCAGGTTGAAGGTCATGTTCCTTATAAGGCCGTGTATGTCGTAGCTTGTTATGTCGCCCTTTATTATGCCGTTGAGCCTGTCTACGAGGCTGTTTGCTGTGTTTACATAGCCCTTGTGGTGGCCGTTGTAGTGCACGTCAACTATGTCCTTGCTTATGTAAGGCTCCAGACCGTCTATCTTGTACGGCAGCGGAGGCAGCTCGTACTTTTTCAAGCCTTTATACTGTATCTGTTCATCTGCCATCTATTCACCCGCTATACAATGGTACAGCAACCCTTTTTTATGTTTGCTTGCGTTGATTATACTGGAATATAAAAACCTTGTAATTGACAAAAACGGCACTTACTTATCCAAGGATGCTGGTTAGAGGAATCGATTCTATTCTGCCGTTTGTGCCGTAAAGCACTATTTTGTTGCCCGCTTCTATTACATCGCTTGGACCGTAAGGTATGCCCACATTTAAGGACTTATAAAGGGCGCCGTTCAGATCAAGAACGAAGAGTGTGCCTGTCGAGTTTACTATGAATATGTGGTTCCCGATTATATTGGCATTGCCTGAAGTGGGGCCTGTCCTGAAGGACCACTCCCTTTTGCCTGTCGTCATGTTTACAGCGTATAGCACGCCTATCGAAGGTGAGTCTGCATAGACAGTGTTTTTATACGCAGTGGTAGGGGGCGCCATGATTCTTAGCGGGACTTTACCATATCCCTCGTAGTACGCCCATGCAACAGTGCCGTTGTTTCTGTATAAACCCACTAAAAAAACGTTTATTTTTGAATTGGCGTTAGTGCTGCTATTTGACAGGGCAGATGAATTGCTGGAGTGGCCGTTAACACAGCTGGAAACTGCAATGTCGCCCCATATCGATGGTGAGGTGTCTTCCGCTCCTCCACCGCAGTTGTAGAATTCGGTAATCCATTGCTCCGCACCTGAAGAAAGGTTTATTGAGTAGAAAAATGAATGTGGCGGAGAATAATTATGCGCGCCGAAGTATGCGTGATCTCCGACTACTGCAGGGGATGACATGGCGTCACGCGCTCCGGCGTCTATCTCCTTTATTATTCCTCCAGTGCTGGAATTCAGGATTGTTATATGCTCACTAAAGCTGGGCTGCAGGATTAGCGTTTTGTTGTAGTAGATAGATGTTGGCATTTTCTGTCCCAGGAATGGCAGGCCCCAATATTCATTTCCGTTAGTTGCGTTTATGGCAACAACAATATTGCCAGCGCCCAAAAATTGGAAATCGCTGCCTGTACCTACAAACAATGTGCCGTTCTGCAGTATAGGCTGCGTCATTAGTTGGTTGGTAAAGTTACGCTGCCAGACACGCTTTCCAGTGCTCATATTTATGGCCACTAGGGCCCCAAAATAATAACTGCGATTCATTTCATCAGAAACGTTGACGTCCGCCGAAAGATCCACAATGGCTAGATTCTTGTATATGGTAATCGGGCCCAAAATTGCGAGGTTTTCCAGAGTGTTGGCAACCCTTATGGGCTTGAAGGTATATGAGAATGTTGGTATGCTGTAGTTTATGTCGTATATGTGGCATGGATTGTATTCGAATTCAGAAATTGCGTTTTTGTACGGAAGGGATTCATTTTCAGCCCCAATGCATTGAGCATTGCTTGCAGTGACAGGCACTTGCGAATTTGGAGCGGTAAAATTTGTTATGTTTACTATATGCGCTATTTTTATCTCTGGGGTGACATTGATCGGGTTAATTTCTGCCTGCGGTATCGTGGTTGTGACAGAAGAAGAAGTGGAGGTAGTGCTCGTGGCGATTGTTGAAGTGGTAGAAACCGTCGTAGTTATGGTTGTATGATAATACCTGCCAGAGTATAATATGCCAACGGCTGCAAGCACCACTACGGCGAGGATTACACCAATTGCAATTGATTTCCGCATGGTTTCGCCATTTTATGCCAAATAGCGCCCAGGACTATGATGTTGTTTCGTTGCCTACTGCGCCTTGACCGCAGGTGTCGACGTTAGCTCCGGAGGAAGATGACCAAGTTGTGTTCAATCCTGTGCACGTCCAATGGTAATTTGTGTATTGAGTGCAGGAGAATCCAAAAGACGTAGAGCTGGTGCATTCGGTCTGGTTGTACTTGGTGGTAACGCTATAGTTACGAGGAGGAGCGGTGTTTGTTATTGTCAGACCTACGCCAGTATTAATGAATGGGTATGAAGGTCCAGACTGCCAGCAGTTTGACGCGGTTGTTCGCAGGCAGGTAAGATTTGCATAGTATAGATTGTTCGTTTCTGCGCTAGAGGTGCCGGAATAGCCTCCCACACAGAATATTTCGCCCTGCGCGGTGGCGCAGGACGTCTCCGCTATGTCCGTAGGATATGATGAATATGCTAGCTGCCAGGGCGCACTTGTGCTTACTAACAGTGAGTCCACTGGTGCGTAAAGCACGAAATTGGTTGCAGTAGTTGAATAGCACGAACCGCTGCGCGGGCATTCCTCGCCTACGGTAAGGTAACCGCCCACGCAGTACACATATCCATTTGAATACACGCAGGATGGATTTGATACTGCATCTATTAGCTCATCTAGAGAGGTATCGTTTCCGCAATAAAGACCGCTGCTGGGATCTGTAGGATAGCTTCCGCACCCGTATGGGGCAAGGAACTGCCAGCTTCCACTATCGCTGGTAAGATTATCCGCATTTGTAGCATTGACAAATGTGCTAACCGGCTCTGGGTATAGGCCAGTGAGTACACCCGTTGCACCTGTGCCTGTGTAGCCCGCTATGCATATGACTACACCTCCGGATCCTGCGTTCGGCAGGTTGGGATAATAGCCGGAAGGGTCGTAGACGCAGCTTTCGCCGGCTATGTCGTGATGGTATGAAAGCGCAGACTGCCAGGAGGGATTGTTAGAGGTCGGAGTCCAGTATGCCGCATTTGTCGCAGTTGCAGGTTCATAGCAGATGCCTAAGAAAGATGCGTCGCAATGGCCGTTGTAGCCCCCTACGCATATGGTGTCGCCAGAGCTTGTTTCCACGCATGCTGTGTTGGCGGTACCTATTGGGTAGGACTCGCCCTTGCACAGTTGGCCTGCGGAGTTGACAGTGCACTCCCAGACGTATCCTCCAGGCTCAGATGCATTATATTCAACGCCAGTTTCCGTGCTGAAAGTGCTTGTGTATCCAGTCTGGCACCATACATTGTTGGCGAATGTTGTGCAGGCGGTGGTTGCAATGTCCTGTTTGTATATCGGAAGGCCAGCCCAGCCGTCACCGTTGCCGCCGGGGCCTACGGCAGTGCCGTTTGAGAATGCCCCTGCCGAATCGGTATTTACGACGCTGGAGCCATTTATACCTATGATTTCGGTAAGGTGCGTTGCAGTCGCAGTATAGGGGTTGCAATTTGAGCAATATCCGCCCACCGAGTACAGATAGAAGGGTTCAAGGTAAGCCGTCTCGGTTATAGGGTAATAGTTAATATACACGTTTGTTGGATCGTAATTCCGTCCGGAATATGGTGCGCCTGCGTTTGTCGATGGGCTGTAGCAGAAGCCATTAAAGCAGAGGCTGCCTGCCCAGTTGGTAAGCCTCCATCCGGTTCCGGTAACGGCCTGCAGATTAACATATGTGCCTGGAGGGTAGTAGTGCACTCCCACGCTTGGAACTGTATGTCCTGCATTTTGATTGGAAGGTTTCAGATTCATTGTAAGCGCGACGTAGAAGTTGGCAGTCTCGCTTATCGGGTTGTCCATGGTTATTACTGGTTTTGAGTAGGATGTTGAAGTTGTCGAGCCTTTGCAGTCAGGAGTTGATCCTGTGCCGCACCCTGAGCCGCAGGCAGTAGTGCCGGACGGGCATGAGTAGGTGGTTTTTGTAAAGCCAGAGCATTCGAAACACCCGTCACTACGTTCGAGTGCGTTGCACCCTGAAGAGTAGGCGCAGTTAGTATTTGTCGGGCCGCAATTTGAAGTAGTCGCAGGCGGGAAGCACGACAAAAATTCAGTGGTACCTGCGCAGTCTATGGTGCAGCCGGTTGAAGTTGTCGTGGTTGTCTTTACCATTATTGGGCCGCTGTAGCAGCCGCTTCCGGCGCACGTCCAGGATTCAGCCTGGTAGCCTGGATTTGTACCTGAGACGTTTATTGAAACTTTTGAGCCATACGGATATGATTGTATTCCGACTCCTGGCGATGTGGTGCCGGCAGGCGACGGATATATTGACATTTCAAGGTTTATCCAGAAGTTTGCCTGCTCGGTGAACGGATGCGCGCCCACCGTTATGGTCTGAGGGTTGCCCGTGCCGGAATAACAGGATCCCCCTGCAGTTGTGGTGCATGTCCAGTTGTGGAATGAGTATCCCGGGCTCGGAGAGGTGTCTGCAGTTGCGCTCAGCGTAATGGTAGAGCCCGGCCTGTAGTAGCCGGTAGCCGGGCTTACAGTTCCGAAATCGCTCTGGTTTGCAGTTACAACAACGCTGACGTTGAAATTTGCCTGTTCAACTACAGGAGCATAAAGCGTTACAGATGCAGAACCGTCTTTGCCTTGGTAGCAGGTTGTTCCTGAGCAGGTCCAATTGTGGAATATGTAGTCGTTAGGTTGGGGTGGTATTGTAGTAGTTGAAGTACTGGTGACAGAGGTGGTGGTTGTGGTGGAAGTTGAAGTCGAAGCAATTGTTGAGGTCGTAGTAGTTGAGCCAGAAGATACGCACCTGTCACAGCCGCTAACAGATACGCAGGTTTGGCCTGACGGGCAGACTCCAGAACCGCAGTCGAATCCGCACTGCGGCAGACCGAACGAGATTGGTACTGTTGCATTTAAATCATTGTTCAGCGCATAACCTGATGCATTTGCATCAGGCAGCGAGAAATTGTCTTCTTGTGCGCTATGCGCGGCGACTGTCGAGGATATTGGATTTATTTCTGAATAGCTTACTGAGGTGTTTGTGCTGGAAACATTTATCGCGACCGTTGTGCCGTATGGATAGTAGTGCGCGCCCGCACTTGGTATTACGTTGCCCGCCATTGACGGATAAACCACCATGAGAAGCGACACGTTGAATATTGCATTTTCGGTTATCGGGTTGTACATGTTTATTGTTGTGGGATTTGCGGTGCCGGTGTAGCTGTTTGGATTTGTTCCAAGCCATTCATGGAATTCGAAGCCGGAATTGTTGGTGGCGGTTATCTGCACCGCGGTGCCGTATGGGTATGATGTAATGCCGGAGGGCGTTGTGGTGCCGCCTGTGCTGAGCTGGTTGGGCTGCGACGGGTATACAAGCATCTGCAGGTTCGCCCAGAAGTTTGCAGTTTCGTTTATGGCGCCGTGCATCGTAATTGTTTCCGTGCCTGTTGTGCCTGAATAGCAGGTCGCGCTTGAGTTGTAGGTTTCTATGCCGCAGGTCCATGAGTTGAACACCCATCCTGGCGCAGGAGACGGATTTGCCTGCTCTGATATCTTTATTTGGGAGCCGGCATCGAACCACGCCTGGTAGTGGTAGTACATTGTTGTGCCTGCGGGCGTAACTGTAAGGTTGTACGGCACTGCGCCGTTGAGCGGCGACGCGTTTGCCTCGCCGCCGTCTGCAGAGTAGTTGTATGTCGGGTTTGCGTATTCGTTGAACTCGTATTGGTTTGTGTAGTTCGCTATTACGATTGGCTTCGTGCAGTTGTAGACAGTTATTGTTCCTGAAGGAGACGGGTATTTGACTCCGTTTATGTCAACGTAGTTGAACACCGCCCTGACACCCGGGCTGACGTAAAGGTATTTCGTGAACGTGAAGGGATTCGTGGAGTTGCAGGAGAACAGCGGCGGCGAATTGGTTACCTGGCTGCAGGTATAAGCCTTTCCGTCTATTACTATTATCGTGTTGCCACTGTGCATCATATTGTTTGTGCATACCGCAAAAGCGCTTGTTGTTATAGCTGCAAACTTTATCTGCTTTGTTGCGGTCTTTCCGAAATAGTCTGCGGTGACGTTTACAAGCGCAGCCTTGTAGCCGTATATGACGCTCTGGGCTACGCCGCTGGTGCCCGTAGTTGAATTGGGCGGATTTATTATATAAGGAGGTACTGCGCTGGTGCCGTTCGTGAAATTGGCAAAGAAGCTGATCTCTGCGCCGGAAACAGGGTATCCCAGCATGTATGCCCTTGCAGTAAGCAGGTCCTTGGCGCCATCCGCGGGGTTTGTTGAGTTTTCCACTGAGAGGGTTATGTTGTAGCCCGGGCTTATCAATGGTTCTGCATGCGCAGTGAAAGCACCCTTGTAGACCTGCGAAGGCGCAGACGAGCATGAAGATTTTGATGAAGTGTTAGCTGCCAGGCCGCAGTAGTTTGCAGTGAGATAGAAGCTTCCGGTAAAGAACTGGTTCAGGGACGATGATATTGGCAGCGGCAGTATGCATATCATCTCTCCGCCTGCAGGTATGTAGCCTGGCTTGCAGTCGTTTGCGAACGTGTAGTTCTTCCCGTTTATGTTTGCAATAAGAGTTGGATTGAGCAGGGCGTATGGTTGGTTGTTTGAAAGGAACAGTCCTATCTCAGTTCCGTGCGAGGGGCTTGTGCCGAAAACCATGTCGTTGCAGCTTGCGCCTATAATGAAAGCGCACCTTGGAGGCACTATTGTGCTTGGCACGGCAATGTAGAAATAAAGCAGTACTGCAACGACCGCTATAAGGAGAAGCGCCCAGCCGTAGGTTGTCATGTACTCCATGGCAGACTGCGCTTTTCTATAAGCATGTTTGCATTCCAAATATATGCACCAGGTACCCTGCAACCATTTTTATTAATGCAATTAAATATTTAAATAGATGCGCTATTAGCTGCGCTTTGCGCCGCACGCCATGAACGCCATTCCTGAACGCAGGCTCTTTATGGAAAGGTGCTCGAATCCCGCATCGCCCAATATTTGCATGAGCTTGCCCTTGTCGAACTTGCCTATGCTGTACACAAGCCATGAGTATGCATCTTTGCTCACATAGGAGCCTGCAGCCTTCATGAGCTTGGAGTATCCTGCAAAGAAATGCCTGCCCAGCCTTGAATCCGGCAGCGCCATGTCCACCAACACCGCCCTGCCTCCGGGCTTCAGCACGCGCAATGCCTCAGAAGAGAACTTTGCAAGGTCGTCGAAATTCCTGAGGGCGAATGCGCTTACCAGAACGTCGAAGCTATTGCTTTCGTATTTCATTGACAGAGCGTCACCCTCCTCGAATTTTATTGCATTTATTCCGAGCCGTGATGCCTTGGTCTTCGCTACTCCGAGCATGTCCTTGTTGAAATCCATTGCAGTTATAGAAACAGAGGCCCTGCGCTTTGCAGCAAGTTTGCTTATTGCAATGGCAAGGTCTCCGGTGCCGGTAGCCACGTCGAGTACGCTCATCGTTGCGCCGGGGCTCACTGCCTCGGCCGCGGCGGCGCTGCGCCATGACTTGTCTATGCCAAGGCTGAACAGGTGGTTCATCAAGTCGTAGCGCCTGTATACGCTTGAAAATATCGCGTTTATTCTGTCGCTCATTTTTGCACCGGCTAATTTTCAGCTTCGCAGCCTAGATATGGACCACTGGCAGAAGTATAATTATCGACTCCAGCCACAATATGTGCGATATCATTGACGAGAGTATGCCCTTCTTGTATGCCACTATGCTCGTAACAATTCCTATTACCAGCGCGGCGACAGGAAGCACTATGTTTAGGGTGGTGAGGTGTATGCCGCCGTAGTATATGGCTGCGGCAAGCCATGGCTTGTCCGCGAATATCCTGGACCTCCTCTCGAAAAATCCCTGCAGGGCGCCCCTCCAGTATATCTCCTCGAATACGCCTATCATTGCGAGTATGACGAACAGCAGGGGCATGTTGCTTATCTGGGTGTATATGAGAAGGTAGACGTATGCGACCGCGCCCTTGAGCCCCATGAGCAGGGTCACGTAATATCCCAAAAAGAATATGAGGTACAGCAGTGCCGCTGCCGCAAGGCCGTATGCTATGAGAGACGCGGGGCCGCCTGTCTTCCACCTTATCATGCCCCTGTATTTCCACAGCGAGAGCATTGCCAGTATGAACGTGGAGGCAAGCATCGCGTATATGAATATGCTGCGCAGCACTATGAATGTTATGGGCCAAAGCAGGAAAGGCAGGAACACGAGCAGGTAGTCGAAGCCCTTCATCTTCATTTGATCACGTTTTCGATGCCGAAGCTAAAGGTCAATGCCGGCAAAAACCCGCGGCGGCGCATCCCTGAAAAGAAGCGCACGATCTCCAGGAATCCTCTGCATCGGCCTGTCCAGCCTCATCGCTATTGTTTCGCCCTTAATGCTAATAACCTTTGCGCTGGTGTGGAAGAAGTTTGCAACTATGGAATACACCTTGCCCTCCTTTATTTCCTCCTTCGCTATGCCTGAAGCCCTTATTTTGCATTCAATCTCTTCTGCCGGCCTTATGCGCTCTGTCGACAGCACGTCGCCCTTTGATATTGACGAGGGCTGCACGCCCTTGAGGGCTATGCCGACCCTTGTGCCGGGGCCCGCAGACGGAAAATCACGGTCCTGGCTCTGTATGCTTCTTACTGCTGCCTCTGTGCCATCGGCGCAGATCAGCTTGTCATGGACTTTCAGCACCCCGCTGCGCACGATGCCGAGAACCACCGTGCCAACCCCGTTCACCGTAAACGACTTGTCGACATATATTATCGGGCTGCCTTCCTCGCTGCGCGTGCGCAGCGTCAGCACCTTAAGCAGCACAGAGTCTCTTGACACGATCTCGAAATCAGTCATTCCTGCAGAAGCCGCCATCCCTTTAATTTCGTTTTCGTCGGTAAACAGCACTTTTTTTCCGGACTGCGATGCGGCCACGAGCGCCTCGCCGAACTTCCTGTCCAGCGCGGAGGTGCTGAGCAGCACCGCGTCCGATACCAGAATGGATTCCGGCATCGAGTAGAACTTATCCTCGATGCTTGTGGGCTGCAGCGCCACTATCGTGCTGTCCTGGAACGAGCCGTTGTAGAACGCTATTCCGTTCTCCGAGCCCTTTTTGCCAAGCATTCCTGCAAGCCCTGGATCAAGCGGAACTGATATCACAATGTGCATGTTTTTCCTCGCTGAATTTATTTCCCTATCCCTATGTCGGCGACCACGACTCTGCCGGTATAAGCCTCATTGCCCTTCATGCCTTGCTTGGCCCGATGCATCGCCACGGTCACGTCGGCCCTGACACACGTCTCCGCGGTTTTCCCGGTATCAGGATCAAGACCAGACGGTATGTCCACGGCTATTTTTATGGCCGTGGTGCGGTTTATGAATTCTATGGCTGCGCCGTACTGGCCTGAAGGCTCTCCTTTCACGCCTGTGCCGAATATCGCGTCTATGATTATGTAGGGCATTGGGAATTCCTTGGCCAGGCTGGCAACCTTCTCCTCGCTGTCGGCTATCTCTATCCTTGCGTTAGGTATGCCATTAAGCGCCTCGAAGTTGGCCCTTGCCTCCTCCGACTTTATTTTCTCAGGCTTTGACAGCAGTACTAGCACAACGCCGCAGTGCATCGCTGCCAGATGCCTTGCGGACACCATCCCGTCGCCGCCGTTGTTGCCCGGGCCCGCAAATACCATCACAAGCTTGCCTTCAAGGCTTCCGGACATTGCTGCGGCTTCCCTTGCCACTGCCGCGCCGGCGTTCTCCATGAGCTCCTTTATCGTGGTTCCCCTTTCTACGGCGGCCCTTTCCAGCCTTGACATTTCAGACGTTGTTATGTATTCTTCGATGTTTTCTGTCATTTAGGACCCGCCTTTATTATTTCTATTACTCTGTCTACACCACCAACTACGAAGTCCGCAGCGCTCTTTGGCCTGTCGCTCCTCGCAACGAGAACGGTCTTTGCGCCTATTGCCTTCCCCGGCGCTATGTCGGCGATCTCGCTGTCTCCTACCACCATGCCTTCCTCCGCATTCACGGACAGCTCTCCAAAAGCCTTTATGTAAGGATCTGGATTCGGCTTCATCCTTGCCACGTTGTCCCTTGTGACAACTGCATCAACCATAGAGGCTATCTTGAACTCTGAGTCTACCAGCGACACAAAATTGGAGCTGGAGCTCGTCACGATGGCAAGGCGCATGCCCTCTGACCTGAGGCTGCGCAGCGTTGGCATTGCTTCTGGGAAAACGTGTATGTTGCGTATGTTCCTTGCGATTATTGCATCCCTCCTTGCGCGTATCTCGGATATCTCTGCCTTATCTGTTATCCTGAACATCCTGTCCAGCATGTCCTCAAGCGGAAGGCCTATGTAGGGCATTATCTGCTCCACACTGGCGTGCATGCCCATAGAATTGAGCACATCAGATAGCGATGATGAATAAATTCCGACGGAATCTATCAGTGTGCCGTCGAGGTCGAACGCTACGCCTTTTATCATGACAATGCCTCGTTTTTGAAATATTGTTCCATGTAGAGAAAGCCGCTGCTGCCGAGCTGTTAAGCAGCAGCAATTATAGTAATATAGTAATGTAATATTTCCTAACTAATAAATAGATTTAGATACAGATTCCTATTTATGGCTGAAAAAAAGCGCAAAGAGGCTGCCTACCGGAAAAGACGGGGCAGGGCCTCAGCAAGAAATGTCCGCACAGCAAAGCGCGCAGCCGGGCCAAAACGCGCGTATGCCAAGAGCAAGCCGAGAGCTGCCAGGAAGGCCGCGATGGATGAGGCGCCTATTGCCGCGGTACCGATGCCGGTCCTGCCGCGCGGAGGATACAGCAGCAATCTGGAGCACAACATAAAGCTCAGGAACACTGCAGTGATACTTTTCGTGATAGAACTCATACTCATATTCGCGCTGAGCAGCATACACCTGCCAAGCAGCGCGGTAAGCACTCTGCTTTCTTCTTACAACCAGCTCAAATCGCAGGTTGACTCACAGTCGTACTTCGGCACGCTGGGCACAATATTTGCGCACAACTTCGGCATAGCCACTCTTGAGTTCGTTCCGCTTTTCGGCGCCGTGATGTTCCTTTTCTCCATTGCGGGCACTTCGCTTACAATAGGTGCGATAGGCGTGTCCTACTCGCTGCCTGGCGCGCTTGTCATGGTTTCTCTGCTTGCGGTTCCTTCTACCTGGCTTGAGCTTCCTGCCTATGCCATAGCGTTCGCTGAGAGCATAATGCTTTTCAGGGCAGGGCTCAACAGGACATTCAGGATGGAGCTAAGGTCAGCGATTTTTGTCTGGATATTTGTTGCAATAGAGCTGGCGGTTGCCGCGACTTTCGAGTCTGCCGAGATAAAGCTTGAGAGCGTCAATCCGCTGTATGCGTTCGGCATGTGGATTCCGTTCTTCATAGTAATAGGCATAGCCTACCTTGCCGGAAGGCATTTCGAATTCTTCAGGCGCGGCTAACCAACAATTTATAACTCTTTTTTGCTATAGATAAAAACGTGGAGATCAACATAGCAGAGGGCGTTGACATAGACGCCCAGCAGGTCATGACAGGCAGGTGCTGCATAATAGGCCAGAGCGGCTCCGGAAAATCCTTCCTTGTCGGCGTCATAGCCGAGGAGCTTGGGAAGCTCGGCCTGCCGTTCGCCGTGATAGATACTGAAGGCGAGTACAGGAGCCTGAAGAGCCTTTTCAAGGCAATATGGATATCAAACGAGCCTGGCGCAGATCTGGGACTTGACGCAGACTATAGCGCAGTGGTCGGCAGCAGCATAGAGTTCGGCGTGCCCATAATATTCGACGTGTCTGACGCAGTCGACAAGATAGGCGCTGTAAACTCCTTGCTTTCGGCGCTTTACGAAACCGAGGAGAGGCTTAGGAAGCCGTACCTTGTAATAATAGAGGAAGCCGACATGTTCGTGCCGCAGGTGATCCACAAGGGCGGCAACATAATAGAGGAGATAAGCGTGCGCGGCAGGAAGAGGGGCATCGGGCTTCTCGTTGCAACGCAAAGGCCTGCCAATATAAGCAAGAACGTGCTTTCGCAGTGCTCCTACGGCTTCATAGGCAAGCTGACAATAGAAAACGACATATCGGCCATAGACATACTTTTTGACAGCAAGAGGGATGCAGAGAAGATAGTCGGCCTCGGCCCGGGCGAGTTTCTGCCGTTCGGCATAGGCCATCAGGGTGCAATAAAGGTGAAGGCAAGGTCCGCGCAACACATAGGAGTTACGCCCGGCGTTAGCATGTCGCAGGGCCAGATAGACCTTGCAAGGATAATAGGAAGCATAAAAGGCAGGGCAGGCGCCAGGGCTGGCGGCAGGGAGAAGGCAGGCGGCTCGGCTTCGATAAACGTGTTCTGCAGAAGGCACGGAATCGATGAGGCCAAGGCTTTTGCCGAGAGGAAGGCCGCGCAGGGGATGGGCATATTCAAGCACTACAGCGTTGACTCGGTAGACGAGGTTTACCTGCCTCTTGAAAAGGTCAGGATACTTGTCCCTACCAAGAAGAAAACAGTCTACAAGGAGCGTTACGCGTTCATGGACGGCAACGGCATTGCGGTTGTGCCCGGAAAACGCCTGCGCATTTACGACTTTGGAGTAAAAGCGCGCATACCTTCCCGAAAAGAAGACGACAAGCTGCTCTACGCCCTGCGGGCTTACGGCAGGCTTGCCCCTGAAAAGGCTGCCAAGCTTTCAGGAATCGAAGTGGCAAAGGCGGCAAGGGAGCTGGACAGGCTTGAAGGCAGGGGCCTTGTTGCTTACAGCAAGGGCAAGTACGGCATAAAGGACAACCTCGGCCTTGCCTTGGCATCGGTGCCAGAAACCGAAAACGTTGACATCTCCAGCGGGGCGCTGGTTTCAAAGGCGAGGCGGGATAAGGTTTCAGAGGCGGCTGCGGCCGCTTTCCCCGGATGCAAGCTTTATTTTGAAGGCGCTGTGCACTTGCCGATGTACAGGATAGTGCTCAGAAAAGGAGGCAACGTGAAGCTTTACCTTCTTGACGCAGTGTCGTTTGCAGATTTTGCTGCAATGCTGGGGCACAGGGTTCAGGTGGGATAGCTGCACTGCGCGCTGGACATGCCACAGTTTGAAGGCATTGTGCAAAAATATATAAATTAGATTACAGATATTTATCAGCTGGCGGCTGGCTAGGCTCCTTAGTCTTGCGCCAGGAGCCCGCAGCGGGGGAAACGGATGGGAAGCAATTATATGAGGTTTGATCGCAACGTAGTGCCCGAGCTTTACAGTATACTTTTTGTAACCGACATGGGCACATTTAAGTTCAAAGGCAGAGAAACGATAAGGCTCAGGATTGAAAAGGCCGTAAGCAGCATAGCGCTGAATTCCAAGGAGATCACAATAAAGTCTGCAAGGGTGTTGCAGGGCGGCAATGCTGAGACCGCAAGGATAAAGATGGACAAAAAGAGCGAGACGGCCACGTTCTACTTTTCAAAGAAGTATGCAGGCTCTGCAGAGCTGGAGATCGCTTTCGAGGGCTCCAACAACGATGGCATGTACGGGTTTTACCGCAGCAGATATGAATTTGACGGCAAGGAGCGATGGATGCTGAGCTCGCAGTTTGAGCCTGCAGACGCAAGGGCCGCCTTCCCGTGCTTCGACCAGCCGGACATGAAAGCGGTGTTCGAGATAAGCATAGTGGTCGACAAGGACATGGAAGCAATCTCAAACATGCCTGTTAAATCGGTAAAGGATTCTGAGGACGGAAGAAAGACGGTTTCATTCCAGCCGACACCGAGGATGTCGACGTATCTTGTTTATCTCGGAGTGGGAAAATTCGACAAGATATCAGGAAAGCTCGGCAAGCTGGACATAGGCGTGAGGGCAGTTGAAGGCAAGGGCGGACTTGCCAGGCTCGCGCTGCCGTTCGCCAAGAAGTTCATAGCGTTTTACGAGGATTATTTTGGAATAAAATATCCGCTGCCGAAGGTCGACCTTATTGCCGTGCCTGACTTTAGCGCCGGCGCGATGGAAAACTGGGGCGCCATAACCTTCAGGGAAGCCGATCTGCTGGCCGACGAGAACAGCGTATCGGCTGCGGTAAGGCAGAACATTGCAGTAACTGTGGCGCACGAGCTGGCACACCAGTGGTTCGGCGACCTTGTAACGATGAAATGGTGGAACGACCTGTGGCTGAACGAGAGTTTCGCAACATTCATGAGCTACAAGGCGGTTGACAGCGCGTTTCCGGAATGGAACATCCGCTCGCAGTATTTCGACGAGGTCATAGCGACCGCGTTCAGCGATGACGGCACCAGGGCAACCCATCCGATAAGCGTGGACGTAAAGACACCCGGCGAAATAAACAGCATATTTGACGGGATAAGCTATGAGAAGGGGGGCACTGTGCTGCACATGCTTGAAGATTTTGTCGGGAGCTCGGCTTTTAGGAAGGGGCTGCACGGCTACCTGAAGGCGCATTCTTATTCCAACGCCGAAGGCGCGGACCTATGGAATTCAGTGGCAAAAAATTCCAAGCCCGCAAAGTATAGCCCGGGCGGGTTCGCCAAGTACTGGATAGAAAAGCCCGGCTATCCGATTGTTAAGGTCTCGGTCGGCAAGGATGCATACCTGCTGCGGCAGGACAGATTCGTCATACACGGGACAACGCCGGACAAGGACAAAAGGTGGCCGCTGCCGCTGCACTTCGTGACAAAGTCAGGGTCAAGGCCCGGATACGCCTTCATGTCAGGAGAGGAGTTCAGGCTAAAGGCAGGGCAGAGCGACTGGATAAAGCTCAACTTAGGGCAGCACTATTTGTACAGGGTGAATTACCCTGACCAGATGCTTGATGGCCTTGGTTACGCCATAAGGGAGGGCAAGATCCATGGCGTAGACAGCTGGGGAATAGAAAACGACCTGTTCGCGCTTGTCAGATCCGGCAGGAAACCCATGGCAGGGTATCTTGACTTTGTAGACAAATACTGCATGGATGCAGACTATCCTCTTAGCTCGGGGGTGTCTTCGCACCTTGGATGGCTTTTCGTCATGACTTACGGCAGGAAGGGCTTTGACAGGGTTGCAGAAGTTAGCATGAAGTACCACAGGACGGTACTGAAGAAGCTCGGCTGGAACAGGAGAGCTACGGACTCAAACACTATAAGGATGGAGCGCGCATCTGCCATATCCTATCTGGGCATGCTCGGCGACAACATGACGGTATCCACCGCTAGGAGGCTCTACAAGGAGCAGTCCACGAAAGGGAGGGAGATAGACTCCGACATAAGGAGCGCGGTCTACACCACCATTGCGTGGAACGGAGGCAAGAAGGAGTATGACGAGTTTGTCGAGAAATACAGGTCTGCCACGGTCCCTGACGAGAAGATCAGGTTCATGCATGCAATTTCGCTATTTAAGGATCCTGCCATAGGCAAAAGGGCGCTCGAGTTCTCGATGTCGAAGGATGTAAGGTATCAGGATGCCTATGCGATACCGGCGATAGAATCGGGAAACCCTGCGTGCAGAGATGTGCTGCTCGAATGGACGGTTGCAAACTGGAAGAAGCTTATGGACAGGTACAGCGGCGGAAGCGCGCACATGATGCCAAGGTACGTCAAGAACCTCGCATACATATGCAGCCCAAGCGACAGGAAGTCTTTTATGGCGCTGGTTTCCAAGAAGGGCAACATAACCGACGAAACAAGAATGGCAGTTAAGGACACCATCGAGCGGATAGACGCCAACATAAAGTTTATGGATGCCAACGGCATATCGTAGGTAGTTTGCTTGAACCTGGAGCTGCTTGGTTATAGCGCCTTTCTCTCGCTCATTTGGCTCGGCCTGATTGCGCTCAACGCGTTCAGGCGAACAGACCGAGATAATAAGGGCTCGGATGAGGATTACAGGCCATACGTACTTGTCATACTTCCGTGCCGGGGCGTGGACATAACCCTGCAGGACAATCTTAATTCCCTTGCATCGCAGAAGTACGGAAGATACAAGGTCGTGGCGGTCGTAGACAGCGCGGACGACCCCGCAGTTGAATACTTGAAGAAGGCAGGCATAAGCCATATAATTGCAGGGAGGAAGTGCAAGAGCTGCAGCGGCAAGGTCAACGCCATACTAAGCGCATTCAAAAAATTTGGGAACGCAGACGTCTACGTAATTGCGGATTCGGACTGCCTTTTCTCGGAATCGTGGCTGGAGGAGCTGGTCAGGCCGCTTTCCGATCCCGGCGTGGGCGTTTCGACGACGTTCCCTTTGTTCAACCCTGTAGGAGGATTCTGGTCAAAGGTGAAAATGCTGTGGGGATTCGTAGGCAACGGTCTCATGGAATCAGAGATTACCAGGTTCGCCTGGGGCGGCTCGATGGCGTTCAGGAGCGGGTTTGCCGACTCCGCGCTTAGGAAGCGCATGCGAAGCTCTGTGTCAGATGACATAGCGGTGACTAAGGAGGCAAAGCGCAGGGGGCTCGGCATATATTACGCCAAAAAAGCCGCGGTAAAGGTCAATTCAGATGACAGCTTTGCAAAGTTCTTCGAATGGTCAAACAGGCAGACTGCGCTTTCCATACTGGGCAACAGAAAGCTTTTCAAGTACGGGATAATTTTCTACGCAGGGAACATACTGCTTTTCTGGTCTGGAGTTATTCTTTCGGCACTGGTATCGCCGCTGTATTTGGTGTTTTTGCTGCCAGGTGCAATAGGCATTGGCAAGGCATGCAAGAGAGCAGGTAGGGCGGACCCCGGCATAGTCCCGATATACTTGCTTGTCGAGGCGATATACTTCGTGAACCTTGTTGTTGCTAGGAGGATGCGCAGCATACAGTGGCGCGGCAGGACGTACGCGCTTAGGTAATATGCAGCATCTTTTTAAGCTGTTCGCAATTAATCTAAATATATATTAGAAAATTCCGCAAAAAGTTTAAATATGAATAAATTCAAAATAACTTTGAAATGGTGGATGCCATGCAAAAATCCATTGGTGGGGGGAAAATGGAATGCCAGGAGCTAGCCAAGCGGGCTAAGAGGGCTGCGAGCGAAGCCCTTAAAGATGCCAGCTTTGAAGAGCTCTTTAAAATCCTCGAGAGCGGCGGAGGAGAAGCAGATGCAACTGCAGAAGTGGCCCTGAAGGAAATACTGGCGGACAGGATGGCGGAGTACACAATGCAGTCTTTCAGATACGCCAAGAAGAGGAATGTCAAAAGAGTAGGCGCAGCCGCTATGATAATAGCGTCGGCGGCGCAGGATACACTTTAATGGTAAAGGACAGCAAAAACAGCAGGCTTCAGTTTCCTTTTTATTTTTTATTACCCTTTTATTGACTTATTTTATAGCTTTCTGCATAAATAATTTTAAATTAGAGCCACCAATACATGTACCGAGCGATTGTAGTCTAGCCTGGTAGGACTTTGGCCTTCCATCCTTCGGGAAGCAAGCCAAAAACCCGGGTTCAAATCCCGGCGATCGCACTTTGTTTAAAAGGCTGAAAAACACCTGCGCAGAGACGATATCGCATAAGGCTGCGAAGTTTGCTAAATGTATTTAATTGTATAGTTTCATAATTCAACTAAATTTTAATATTTATTCGATTAAGATTAATATTGGGTATGTGGATTTGCAGTCAGGCTTAACCAAAAAGGTGTTGACTCTTGAAAGCTATAATATTGGGTGCTGATGGCTACCTCGGCTGGCCACTTTCTCTTGCGCTGGCGCAGAGGGGGCACGAAGTAATATGCATAGACAATCTTGCTACAAGGAGATGCGTTAAGGAGGTAGGCTCTACCAGCGGAATGCCCATAGAGAGCATGGAAAACAGGGTTGCTTCGCTCAACAAGAGGGTGCGCAAAAAGGCGCGCTTTATAAAAGCGGACATAACAAAGGGCAGCACACTAAGGGATGTCATCAGGAGGGAAAAGCCTGATGCGGTTGTGCACTTTGCCGAGCAGAGATCCGCGCCGTATTCCATGATAAACGAAAAGCATGCAGTTTACACTATGGAGAACAACACCATAGGCACGCTTAAGCTCATATATGCCGTCAAGGAAACAAGCCCGGGCACGCACATCCTGAAAATGGGCACTATGGGCGAGTTCGGCACGCCGGATTTCGACATACCGGAATCCGCCTTCGTAAATGCGAAGATAATGGGAGAGGACAAATACTCGAAAATCCTCACCCCAAAATGGGCCGGTTCATGGTACCACTGGACAAAGGTGCACGATACCCACAACATGCTTTATGCGAATTCCCTGTGGGGATGCACAATAACAGATGTGATGCAGGGCCCGGTGTATGGCACGCGCACAAAGGAGATAACAAGCTCTGGCCTCAACACCAGGTTTGATTTCGACGGCGTGTGGGGCACCGTGGTGAACAAGTTCTGCGCTCAGGCAGTCCTCGGAATGCCACTGATAAGGTTTGGGAAAGGAGGCCAGGTAAGGGGATTTATATCGCTTCAGGACAGCATAAATGCGCTTGTGCTGCTGCTTGAAAAGCCGCCCGGAAAAGGCGAATACAGGCACGTGAACCAGTTCATGGAATTGTTCAGCACGCTCGAATTGGAGAAAGAAGTCAAGCGCGCGGCGGCCAGGGTGCTTGGCAAGGAGCTCGAGACTATGCAGATAGAGGACCCCAGGGTAGAAAAGGAAAGCCACTATTATAACCCCAAAAAGGAGATTTTGGAGAAGCTGGGATTCAAGCTTGCGTGGAAGCTGAAGGACAACATACCTGAAATGCTTAGGGACCTGGAGCCGAACAAGAATCTGCTGTCGCGCTACAAGGCAGTGATAAGACCCACAGTGAAGTGGAAGTAAAATGGAGATACATGAGATGATTTCAAAGTCCATCTTCGTTTTTGATTTTAACGGGACGCTTACAGTAAGCAAAAACCCCGTGGACAAGGAAATGCTGCAACTGATGGTCAGGCTCCTGAAATACAAAGACGTCGCGATAGTGAGCGGAAGGGACATCAGATACATACACGATCTTTTTATAGACCTGCTGCCTAAAGATGCGAAACTACTGTCTAGGCTGATGGTCATGCCGACGTACGGTTCTGCGTTCTACAGATTCGAGCCTTCTTCGGGGCAGTGGATTGAGGTATATTCCCACCGGCTTTCCGAAGAGGAAAAGGGAAAGATAATAGGGGCCATACGCGAGTCCGTAATGAAGGCCGGATTCCAGGAGAACTTCATAGGCGAGGCTTTCGAAGACAGGGATACCCAAATAGCGTTCTCGGCGCTCGGACATGATGCCCCCCTTGAATTGAAGAAGGCGTGGGACCCGGACAATAGAAAAAGGGCCATAATAAAGAGCTTTTTGACGCAGACGCTGGGCGAATATGAGATAACAATAGGAGGGCCTACCGGAATAGACGTAAACAGGAAGGGAATAACAAAAGGCTTCGCAATAAGGCAGCTTATGGAGAAGACCGGCTGCAGGCTGGACGACATAGTCTTTATAGGAGATGCGCTTTTCGAGCACGGAAACGATTATCCAGTAAAGGAAACTGGCGTGGACTGCATTGAGGTAAAGGATCCGGCGCACGTCAAGAAACTGCTTGGTGAAGTGGTCAGTGCACTTGAGGTAAAATACGCACAGGAGGAACGTGCCTAGTTCCAACCCATTTGGCTATTTGTGTACCCGGCGTCTAGGCAATAACTGGGCCATAGCTTGATCATGTCCTTGCCACACTAGGTTCTTAGCATGTACACGCTCTTGATTATGCCTAAAACTTTTGACTTCAGCGCCTCGATTGTGCCGTCGTTTATTATCACGTAGTCGGCAAACGCGATTATTTCTGGCAGGCCCATGCGCTCCTCTGATTCCTCCTTTCTCAGAAACTGCTCTACAGATTTGGGATGGTCTTTGGGCGCTGCGGTGTTGCCTATGGCACGTTCCATCCTAAGCTGCGCAGGAATGTCTATGGCTACAACCACCAGGTTAAGGTGCTTCCTAAGAAAATCCATTTCGGCCTGGCCCTTGACTCCGGTTATGACGGGCCGCTTTTTTGATGCGTTTACCTCTTCAAGTATCCACTTTGCGAGGACCATGTCCCCGTATCTTTCTTTCATTTCTTTGACAAAATCGGAAATGCTGGCGCCGGGCGGCATCGCTTTGCGCACCAGGTCGCTCAGCTCTATGACGCGGTAGCCCTGCTCTTCCAGCATGCCGTTCAGCGTGCTCTTGCCAGAGCCCTGCCTTCCAACTATGCACATTACCGGACCGGACGGCGCCTTTTTCGCAGGCCCATAGTCTAGGCTTTTAGCTTCCATGCAGTATCGCGATTATCTGATTATTGAACCATATATTTATCTTTTTCCGTTTCCGGCTTGGCTATGCATTTAATATTTTGCCTGACAAAGGCTACTGCGTAAGAGGTGTTTTTACAATGGCAGGCAAGATAAGGTGTGCGCACATACTTGTTGAGAAATTTTCGACTGCGCAGGAGGTGCTGGACAAGCTCGCCAAGGGCGAGAGCTTTGCAAAGCTCGCGGAGGAATACTCGATAGACGGAAGCAGGAAGCGCGGCGGAGACCTTGGCTTCTTTGGGAAAGGAGTAATGGTCAGGGAATTTGAGGATGCCGCATTCAAGCTTGAGAAGGGGCAGACGTCCGGGATTGTGAAGACGCAGTTCGGTTACCATATAATAAAGAGGCTTGAGTAGCGCCGCGAAACGCGCCGCAGTTTAGGGGTTGGGCTACATGGACGGGGAAATTGTCTACATGTTCATATATAATACGGGGACAAGGTTTACCGACGACCAGCTAAGAGGCCTGCTGAAAAACCAGGAGGACTTCTCCAAATATGAGTACCAGAAGCCCACGCCGGAGGAGATACCTACATTTACGGTGCCTTCAATATTCAACCTAAGGGACGAAACAATAGAGTTTGGGAAATCGCCAAGAAGGATAAGGGCGCAGGCGTCGATATACAATACGGGCTCGTTCTCGATAAGGCTGAGGTACACGTTTTCGGGCCTTGGTGTGAAGGACATATACGAGCTCACGTTCGATCCTGCGTTCGGAAAGGCGATATCCGATCTTTCAATCAAGGAAAAGTCGAAAATAGAGAAGAACCTGTCCAAGATTGCGGGCATAGAAGTCAGCCAGATAAAAGAGACATACAGGTTCTACCACCTGAATGCAAGGATCGGTGACGTATTGCCGGCAAACGGCAAGGCCGTGGCGGGGCTGCTTATTGACGAGCAGAACTATGGCAGCATATCGGATGCGTATGCAAACGACACCCTTAAGAAGAGCATTTCCTACACTGATGCCGACGCGGTCCTCGTCGGATGGGAGGCTGCCGTAATGGTCGACACCGCGCCTTCATACGAGCACGAGCTTCTGGTGGCAGAGATAGCAAACGTGCAGCTCCTGGAGATGATGGTGTACCACGACAGGATAGCAAAGGTGATAAAGAGCACAGAGAGTGCGGGCTCCACGCTCTCCAAGAGGGGCCTGCGCAGCAAGGAGCTGGCAAGGACGAACAGGAGCCTTGGAGAGTCTTACAACAGAATACGCGACATGATAAATTCGGTGAACGACACGGTTTCAGGATTCGGGGAATGGTATCTGCTGAAGCTGTATTCGCTTTATGACGACGTGTTCAAGATATCCGCATGGAGGGATTCGCTTGAGGAAGACATGGACCTTATAGACAAGAGAAGGGCAATAATATCTGATGCCATAAGGAGCGACAGGGACGAATTCCTCGAGATAATAGTGATACTGCTTATAGTCGTGGAGGTCGTAGTAGAGGTAATATTTCTGCTTTCTACGAGATAAAGTTCGTTAATAGTCTAAGTTTGATACGACGCTTATATATGTTGCCATAAAAACGTTTCTGATTTTTATGGAGAATGCAGATGCACCTATTGAAGCAGTACCTGAAAGCAGGGTTGCCATAACAGGCCTGGCGTATTCGCTCGGCAGACTGCGCATTTCAACCGAGGAAAAGGTCAAGACAATAGTGCCGCAGGACGCGGTGGCGAAAGAGGCTGAAAAGGTTATTGCAGGCCTTGGAGTCATAAGCACCAGCGTTGCCGGCATCGGCGAGAGCGTTGTGACAAGCGGAGCCTTGGCGATCGTCAAGCTTATACTTTCGACAGGGGTAAACCCGGAAGAGATACGCACCATCGCAGTGGCTACCGAGACCCCGACCGGCACTTCGGAGAGCATTGCTGTGCAGGTTGTCGACACTGCAAACAGGATAATAGACGCGCTTAACAAAAACGGCTACGGCATAGGAAGGCTGGCCCCTTCGGTGCAGCTGCACATACAGGACGCCTGCGCCTCCATGGGCGACGCGCTTTCGAGTTTTGCAGTAAACGGCCTTGGCGGCGGAAAGGCCATAATAGTCGGGACTGATGATGCAAAATACAAGTTCAGGACAGGTCCGGATGAAACCGGCGGATTCGGCAGTGCAGCCATGCTGGTAGAGCCTGCAGACAAGGCAAGGGCAGGCATATTTTTATCTGACAAGGTAGGCCACTACTCATCCTACAGGCCGGACTTCCTTAAGCCGGTCTTCTCGGATGAGAGGAACGACTCCGGCCTTGAATTCGTGGCCAGGTATCCGATAGTGTTTGGGGACTATTCAAACTACATATATGCATTCGATTCCTACATGGCTCTGAAAAACTGGGCCGATGCAGTAGGCATTGGAATAAATGGCCTGTCAATGCTGGACAGCACGCTCGTGGTTGCACACATACCCTATGCAAAGATGCCGGAGAAGGAGCTGGCATACCTGGTAAGGCATATTGCAAGAAACGATGGAGCGCTCAGAGCCGCCATAAGGAACGAGATAGGTGGGCAGGACGAATATTTCCTGGATGGGTTCGGCGATATTGAAACCGAGCTTAGCTTCGTTTCGGACTTCGGCAAGATCTATTACGGCAATGTGGGCATACCTATGGAGCTGCTTTCCAGGCTTATGCAGAGGGAGCAGAAGAAGAAGTTCAAGTCCTTCATAAACGACAGGCTGAATGAAAACAAAAACAGCTACATTGATAATATAATGGAGCAGATGATAGAGATGCTGGAGAAGTATTCCCCCACAGGAAAGCTTCGCGGGAGCATGGAAAACGCGATAGCGCAGCTCCAGGGCATAAAGCAGAAGCGCAGGATAGCGTTCGAAGACATAGCAGCCGCGCTTGACACCGTAATGGCTGAAGTAAAGGAGTTCCAGAAACTGGATGCCGCGTACAACAAGGCAGTAAGATCCAGCCCGACATTCAAAAAGATAAAAGCCATGCTCGAAGTCGACAACGCAGTCTGGCTTCCAGCAAGGCAGGGCAACCTTTATTCCGCATCTCTTGCACTCGGATTAGGCAGTGTAATGTCGCGCTGCGACGAATCAAAGCTTGCGGGCATAAGAAGGATGCTGCTGATGTTCTACGGCAGCGGATCGCAGTCTGACGTGCTTAGCGGCACACCCATAAATGTGGGCAAGATCGCAGAGCAGGTTGGGCGCAGCATAGAGCTGGAGACCGCGGCACAAAAGGAAATAACCGCGGCAGAGTACGAGGCCATACGCACGGACATAACAGGCATATACAAGGACGGCTCTCTGCCGGTCACCCACGACCCGCTCTCTTGGAGCGTAAGGATAAACGGCGAGGCACTGCTCAAAAGCCTCAAACCGTATCTGGAGCTTTACGAGAAGGCGAAATCCAAGGCCAAGCTAAGGAGCGGAGACATGGCCATTGCCGCAACAGCAGATAAGAATAAGTCAAAATCTGTTTGAAGAAGCATGCGTGAAGGAAGCATCATTTCGGCTTTGTTGCCTTGCCTAGCCTTCCCGGCGCCTTTGGCGGCTTCAGATCTGGAAAAACCTTTGACAGGCCGAGCTGGCTCACGCTTGTCTCAAACTTCATTGCGGATATTATCCTGTTAAGCAGGTAGCTCCTCGCGAACGGCGACATGGTCTGGCTCTGGCATGCCTTTTCTATTATGCTCTTGGTGTCGTTGCTTTCCATTATGAGCACTGCCTTTGAAAGTCCCGAGTAGCCCCTGCCCGCGGACCTTGTTGAGCTTTCAGCATATGCGTCCAGCATCTCAGTGTCTATGCCAAGGAGCTTGAACGCCTTGCCGTCTATTGTGCTCCTTATGCCTGCCATGTGGTAAACAACTTCCTCTGGCTTTGTGGAGGGGCCTATGCTCATCCTCTTTATAGATACCCAGTCCTTGTATTTGGCCATAAACTCTACGTATTCTTCGGGCTTGTCTTCCATTGTATCACGGCACTATTGCTTTACCAGGTAGTATCCGGCCGCCTTCTCTCTTGCAACGCGCTTTATCACGCCTTTCTGGGTCAGTGAGACCAGCGTGTTTGTGACAAGACCTTTTGGCCTGTTGCACTTTTTGGTTATGTCATCCGCGGTCTTTATGGAGCTGTCCTTAGTTGCCCCCATCTCTTCGAGGGCCTTTACTACGAGTTGTTCAACGGGATTTAGTTCTGCCAATCTAGCACCTTTCTAATCGTTTCACTTCTTGGCCTTGGCCTCCTTTCTTTTCGGCCTGAGCGAATCGTATCCGCATTTCCTGCACTTCTTGCTCTGGGCCTTGTTTCTTGCCTTGCACCGTCTGCAAATCCATATCTTTGATATTTCAGCATCTGCTATCGGAAATTTTCCCACACTTAACACCGTTTGATGGTTTTAACGTCTTAAAAAGAAACCTCGCTATTTGCATGTTTTGCCATATACCACAACGCCAAGGCGCCAAGTTTAAAATAATGACGGACGTTTGTTAGCGCCGTGCTTCGAAGACATTTATTGACAGCCGCACGACGACCATACCTATTACATCATTCATATTTTTATATGTTACGATGAGCATGCATCGCGCCCATGAATCGCAGCGGCAGCTGGCCGCGCTGGTAAAAAGTTTTTTTGGGACATTGTCTTTTATTTTTATATATGATTATGTTTTTATTAAATGTGAAAAATCGGAAAACTTTTAAGCGTTATCGTTAATGTATAAAAACATTATTGCTTTTGGAAAAAGCAGGTGATATCGAAATGCCAAAAACCCAGACCCGGAATGTGCAAATGACGATGCCGAGAATAATAGGAAAGCACGTGTATGGAAACCTAGACGGAGTTGACGGATCCGTAATCGCGAATCTTGGCGTGCTTACCAAGATCGTTGTCGAATCCGCAAAGATAGGCAACATGCACATAATAGAGATGATAACGAAGAAGTTCAATTCATACAACGGCATCGAAGGCGGAGTTTCCGTAATAGCGCTCATAGAGGAGAGCCACATAGCCTTGCACACCTGGCCTGAAAGCTCGTATGCAACCGTAGACATATACTCCTGCGGCGAGGCGAGCAATCCAGAGGTTGCGTTTAACTACATCGTGGGGAAGCTCAAGCCCAGGGCAGTGTCATCCAACTTCATAGACAGGGGAAAGTAGCGCAAGCAATATATTCTTTTAATGGCGAAATATAAGGGGGATTGAATGCGAATAATAAGACACGACAGGAACCATCCGTTTGTTGTAAAGCTGGAGGAGCTGCCTGGCTTTGACAAGCTAACAAGCGACGACAAGGTGCTGAAGTACGAGATACACCTGTGTGCATGCGGCCTGTCGCACCACAAGCCGTTCTGCGATGGAAGCCATGCAAAGACGAAGACAGAGGAGGAAGGCAAGCTCTACGCATACGACGAAAACGACCAGATGCACGCACTCAAGAAAGAATACGAGTGAACGTGCAGCTTTTTCTTTTTTTATTTTCGCGTACAAAATCAATAAATTATTTGGCTATCAAAGCTATCTGATTTCATGGCCGAGGAGTTTCACGTTGATGCGTACAAGGTAGAAGGCAAAGTTGACTATGACAAGTTCGCGGAGAGATTCGGCCTGACGCTGCTTGACGGCAAGACCCGGGCAAGGCTGGAAAAGCTCGGAGGCAGCCTGCATTTCATGATAAAGCGCAACATATTCTACGCCCAGAGGGAGCTTGGATGGATGCTCGATGAATATGAAAAGGGCAACAGGTTCTACATCTACACCGGCATTGCGCCCTCGGGCTCCATGACGGTAGGGCACCTGATACCGTTCTTAATGACGCTGTGGCTGCAGAAGGCGTTCGGGGCCGAAGTCTACATACAGATACCTGACGAGGAGAAGTTCCTGGCCAAGAAAGACCCCGCGCTAACCCTTGAGAGGATACACGAGCTTGCATACGACGACGCGCTCAACATAATAGCACTGGGATTTGACCCAAAGAAGACAAAGATATTCTTCGATACCGAATACGCAAGCGTCCTGTACAAGCAAGCGGTCAGGGTAGCAAAGCACATCACGTTCTCAACAGTCAAGGATGCGATGGGTTTCACAAACGAGGACAACATAGGCAAGATATTCTACACCAGCATGCAGGCGGTGCCTGCGTTCCTAAAATCGGTAGAGGAAGGCCATAACGTGCCGTGCCTCATACCATTGGCAATAGACCAGGACGTGCACTTCAGGGTCGCAAGGGACGTCATAACAAAGCTTGGCTATTACAAGCCTGCGATACTGTACGCGAAGTTCCTGCCTGCGTTTGACGGGACTTCAAAGGCTTCCGCAAGCGACCCCACGAAGACAATATACCTGAGCGACAGCCATGAAGAGGTAAGGAAAAAGGTCAACAAGATGCTCACCGGCCAGCAGGACACCGCTGAGCTGCAGAAGAAATACGGAGGGGATCCGGAAAAATGCGTGGTGTGCCAGTACTTCAAGTACCTGTTCGAGCCTGACGACAAAAAGCTCGAGGCGATATTCAAGGCCGAAAGGGACGGAACAGTGCTCGCTGGTGAGCACAAGAAGGCGCTGGCAGACGCCATAAACAAGTACCTGGACGAGCACAGGAAAAAGAAGGAAGCCCTGAAAGGCAAGCTCGACTCGTTCATACTCAGGGCGTGAACATGAGCAATTGCTTTAAGCTTTGCAGCCAAATTATAGGTCTGAAGCAAAGCTTGCTGAGCGCATGATGCCAATGCTCGATGAAACTATAGACGGCTCGAAGATGGAGGATTTTGGCGTGGACACCGCCAAGAAAAGCAGCATATTCGTGTCTGGCAAGCTTGCCGCGCTGATCTTTGGGGCTGTGCTCCTAATATTCCTTACGAGATACTTGAGCCTGGACGGCTACGGCCTTTACAGCGTCGTGTATTCCTATGCAACTGTGCTCACCCTGGGCGGCAACTTCGGCATAGGCACAACATTCAGGAAAAGACTTGCGGACGCCAGGTCCTACGACGAGAGGTCAAAGCTGCTTGCAAACGGGTATTTCCTTGCGATAGTCCTTGGCTTGGTGCTCACCCTTGCAGGAATTGCAGTAAGCCCGGCAATAGCGGAATTCGCATACAGGAACAGCGCACTTGCCCTGCCCCTTGAATTCGCGGCGGCAACCATATTCTTCAGCATACTGTACAACGTAACTGTATCGGCACTTGTAGGCATAGGCAGGGTCAAGGTATCCGGAGTCGTGACGGTTGCATACTCTTTGATACAGCTGGTCATGGTCGTTTATCTGGTGCTTGCAGGATACGGCGTTCTCGGCGCGATAGCAGGCATACTTGGCAGCCTTGCGGTGAGCTCGGCCATAGCCCTTGCGTACCTTGCATCGAGCACCAGGATCAGGCTGATAAGGCCCGAAAGGAAATACATGTCCGGGATCATGAAGTTCGCTTACCCTGTCCTTGTGTCGAACTTTGCTACAATGGGGCTGATGAGCTTCGCGATAGATTTCCTGGGCGTCTTTGTTTCTTCCGCTGTGGTAGGCGACTACGGCGCGGCGTTTAGGGTTGGAAGATACGTTGAAGTTATACTCGTGTCTACAACGTTCGTGCTGATGCCTGCATTCTCAAAGCTCTTCTCGGATGAGAGCCTTTCCAAGAAGATAAGCTCGATGTACAGCAACAGCATGTACTACATGCTGCTGTTCCTGGTGCCAGTGCTGGCTTATGGCGCCACGGTATCAGTTCCGCTGTTCCGCCTATTCTTTTCCAAGGCGTATTCTCTCGGGGCCATATACTTCATAATAATAGAGATCGGCCTTGCGGTATCAATAATCGGCAATTTTGCCGGAGCACTTATAGTGGGCTATGGAGACACGAAAAAGTTCATGAAGTACCAGCTTACCACGATAGCAATAGAAATGGCGCTGCTGCTGGTGCTCACTCCGCTTATGCAGATATACGGGGTGCTGATCTCGCTTTTCGTTGTTGGGCCCGTTGTACTTGACATTGTATACATGAAGGCGCTGAAAAGGCAGTTCAGCATAAAGATAGCGTGGGCAAAGCTGCTGCGCGTGGTATTGCCCGGGATAATACTCGGCCTGGTGATGGCAGGACTGGCAATACTTCTCAGGGAGCGCCTTTTGCTTATAGCAATAAATTTTGCAGTGGCTGTACTGCTTTACCCGCCACTTGTGGTCCTGTTCGGCGGGATAAACAAGAAGAACATTGAGATATTGACAAAGATAGGCAACAAGCTGGGCCCTGCAAAGGTGGTGCTCAGGTACATGCTGCCCTACACCATGCTATTCATGAAGCGCGAAGGCGCACCTGACCACCACGATTAAATATCTTTTCCTGTCATACCATTATGAAAGGTGCGCGGCGATGCCGTTCCAATGGACAACTGCTTTGTAGAGTCTGCTTTTTCTGCATCGGTAGTGAACAGTATGCATTTTGTATTTGAAGCTGAGGCATGCATCGGCCGCGGAGTTCAGCCCGGTTCCAGATTTGGTGAAATTGGGGTGCAACCATGAGTAGAGTGATGCAAAGCCAATGGATATTGGGCCAAGCGTCTTCGGGCCAGCCCGTTTAAGCGGTTCTACAAGGCTGCTGATAATTTCCAAGCTTGCATCTTGCAGGGGACGCAGCATAACCTCGGTGCTCAGGGAACTTTCAATAGTGCACGGCATACCTATTTCTACGCTTAAGCTTAATGCAGCGAAGCTGAAGGAGCTTGGGATAATAGACTTCGGCAGCAGGGACGAGGAGCGTCCCGCCCTGCTTTCGGCAAAGGGATTTGCGATTATAAGAAAATTTGGTGAAAACAATGCAAAAAGAAAAAGACAAAGCGAAAGAGAATTTTGAGGAATACAGGATAGACCTAAGGCAGAAGGACGCCCCGAAGGAGTTCTACAACATACTTGGCGACATAGGGCAGGACCTGCCAAAGCCCATAGATGATACAGGAGAGTCGTTCGCGCTGCTGCAGAAGGTGCTGCCCAAGGGCGTGCTGGAGCTTGAGTTCTCAGACAAGGACCATATACCTATACCTGAGGAGATCAGGGACAAGTTCAAGATGGTAAACAGGCCCACTCCGATAATAAGGGCAAGGCAGCTCGAAGCTCATTTCGGCAACAAAGTCAAGATCTACATGAAGATGGAAGGCTTCACATATGTAGGTTCGCACAAGATAAACAGCTCTATACCGCAGGCGTACTATGCGAAGGCAGACGGTGCAAAATTCGTAACAACTGAAACAGGAGCCGGGCAGTGGGGTTCTGCAGTAGCCTTGGCGGCATCGCTTTTCGGTCTGGAGTCCAAGATATTCATGGTAAAGGTAAGCTACGCTGGAAAGCCGTACAGGAGGTACCTGATGAACATGTTCGGGGGCGAAGTGCACCCTAGCCCGTCAGAGCTTACGGGCTTCGGCAGGGGCATACTGCGCAAGGAGCCCGATAGTCCTGGATCGCTTGGCATGGCAATAACCGATGCCGTGGAGTATGCAAAGGAGCACGGAGGCAAGTATGTCGTAGGGAGCGTGGTCAACTCAGATCTTATGTTCAAGAGCATAGCCGGGCTTGAAGCTAAAAAACAGATGGAAAGCATAGGAGAAGACCCTGACTACGTTATTGGGTGCGTAGGCGGAGGCTCAAATTATGCGGGACTGGCCTACCCGTTCCTGGAAGAAGAGCTGAAAGCGGGAAAGATAAGAAGGCGCTACATAGCGGCAGGTTCTGCAGAAATACCGAAAATGACCAAAGGCAAGTACGAATACGACTATCCTGATACGGGCAAGGTCCTGCCGCAGCTCAAGATGTACACCGTAGGGCACGACTTCGTGCCGCCGCCGATATACGCCGGCGGGCTGAGGTACCATGCGGTCGCGCCTTCGCTCAGCCTTCTTATGAGCAAGGGCATAGTTGAGGCCAGGGACTACGACCAGAATGAAAGCTTCAGGTATGCAAAGCTTTATTCAAAGATAGAAGGATATGTGCCTGCCCCAGAAACAAGCCATTCGTTCCCGATAATAGAGGAGATCGCCAAAAAGGCTGGTTCAAAGAAGCCTGTTGTGCTGATGAGCTTCTCAGGTAACGGGATGCTGGACCTTGCAAACTATGCAGAGGCGTTCGGATTCGATGCAGCGCAGAAAGGCGCGGGGAAGCAGTAGTGCAGAGGCGGCAGCAGGAGTATCAATATTAATTTTGTTGCATAAATATGCAGTATGCAAGTGAGAAATGGCGGAGCTTATCGCAGTAGGCATGAGGATTTGTGCGAGCTGTGCAGCAAGCCGGCCAGGCACACCTGCATAAGGTGCCACAGGCGCGTATGCGACATGCACTACGACCCCCTAAGGAAAATTTGCAAGGTATGCGCAGGCGGAAGCGTGGGACTGGGCGGCGCGAAGACGCCGGCAGGAGGACAGCAAATCCCGGAAACTACCTGCGCCGTGTGCAACAAGCTTGCGACGCACGTATGCAAAAACTGCAAAAGGAGCGTATGCGACGATCATTTCTCCAAGCAGGAAGACATTTGCGTTATGTGCAGCATAAGGAAGAAGAGGGAGGAAATGATGAAGTCCTAGCGCATTGCGCGGCGTTTGTTTGCATGGCTTAAGCCGCGATGCACCGGGCTTTGCGGAGGCGTGCAAGGCTGTGCTTTGGTTATTAAGATTAAGGCACTTTGAGAAAATTTTATATATGGTTATGGTAAAGTATTAGCGTTGCGCCCTGGTAGCTCAGTTGGTAGAGCGCCTGTCTTGTAAACTTCTTAAGAAGAAGTTTAATCAAGAACAAGAAAACAGGAGGTCGAGGGTCCAAATCCCTCTCAGGGCTTATATATTAAGATATATGTCCCTGAGGTATGTATTTATTTTCTATATAAACCGACAATTGTTGTATAAATAATGTTAACTATATAAAAAGATTTTAATTTGTTAAGATCTTATTACTAAAATATGGACAAATATATGTCTTTGAAAAAAGAATTAAGATTACTAAATTATTTATCAAAAAGGAGTAAATATAGAGATAAGATAGCAAAAATGTTGTTGGATAGTTCTATTAAAAAATACTATACGGAATTATATAATAATAAACCTATCTTTTTTCTTTCATTTTCAGCAGTAGTTAGTCTTTACCTTCAAGCAATAGAATGTTATAAATATGGACTATTTGAAGCTGCCACTATAATGTGTAGAGATGCCATAGACGCAGCGTTACTCTCTACAAAATTATTTAAAAATAATACAGTAACTAAAGAAGAACTTAAAAATGTCGAGAAACTGTTAAAGTTAGATTATATCGAAATAGCTCTTTTAGATGGCATCAAAGAATCTGGAAACTTTTCTGCACATTTATATGAGAGACAGCAGAGACAGGCTATCAGAATGTACAAAGAATTTAAAGATACCCATACCTTTGAGGATCTTTATGCTTTAAACAACAAAAATTTTGGTAAAGCAATTATAAAATTTAGGACATTAGAAAGAGAAGTTTTAGCTAATTTATTTTTTACAGATACTTTATTGGGTACTATATATAAATATAATAAAAAAGACAACAGTATTTAATTTATCAAAGTTTGATACATTAAGTATTATCAGTTCGATGTCAAGAGAAGGTTATCTACGTTAAACCCAAAAAGTGTTTGATTGAAAGGCTATGGTCGAAAAACATATGGTCCGGACTTTACCTTTTCTCAGTTACTTAAATATCGTCATTATGCAAAGATTGAAAAAGACTTGAAAATGCTGTGTCCCCGAATAAACTTTAAAGACTATGTCTGGGAATATAGCCAGATAGATTGGAAAAATAAAGTAGTACTAGATATCGGAGGAACAATTGGCGCACGTGCCCTCTTTTTCCTGCTTAATGGTGCTAAATTTGTATATTTAATCGAGGAAAGCACAAAATATAGGCAAATATATGAAGGACTTAAAAATATGCCAACTTCTCAGGCCTATGCCTTTAGACCTAATGAAGGGTTTTTTGCTCCAGTCAAGTTTGTTAAACTACCTGCAAAAGGATATTTGAACGGAATTCTGAGAAATTCTTCATTTATAGATAAAAAAAGACATCCCTAGAGATATTGATGTGCTTGTGCTGGATTGCGAGCTATGTAGATATGTGAGTAGTGATTCTTTTTATGCTAACTGTGAGAGTTTATTAACTGAAGAGTTAATAAAAAAAGCAAAAGAATTTGTTGTGGCTTTATTTGCACCTGCTGGTGATCTTATTTTTCGTATCGAAAACAAGGATACTAAAGATAAGTCAAAAATCATAGAACAAAAATGGCGTTATGCAGATCTTTTTGAACAAAAGAGAAAACTTTTAGAAAAATATGGAGGAAAGTACTATGGGAGTAGAGATGTAGGGGATAAGTCGGTTTGGATAAAAAAAGCGTAATTCACATATTTCCTTATCCCTCTGCTAAGAAATAAGCGAGGGGACATATAACAAGCACTGTGAAGCCTCCCAGGGCTTCGCACATGAAGTAGACTAGAAACCTAGCAAGCAGCTATGCTGAATAGATAAGGATTGGCTTTCAAGATCCAGTTCTAGTACACATGGCCTTATATGTAGCGACCGGTCTCGCGCGCAGTTAGGGGCGAAATTATATAATATACGTACCAAACTTGACATAATTTTGTAATATACTCACTCACCTACCCCACTGTTAGCTTATTACTGTTTCTGAGCGTCTATCTAAAAATGTATATTTAGGCACCTACCATGCATGCTTGGCCTAGCTTACATCGCTATGTTTTTATTATTTTAGGAGGTATAGTATAAATGGTTATATGGGAAATCCCGATGAGTTCACGTTTGAAAAACTACTTTTCCAAAAGTCATGGGGGGACTACACACGCTATGTCGAAGAATCGCAAATGATACTTGAGCAGGAAATAAAGGAGAACGTAAAGAACGAGAAACAGTTTGTAAAGGAGATACGAGAAAGCGAAGAATTCAAGAGACTTGATGTTAAAGGCTTCAATGCTGAAAAACTGGCTTGGGCTAGCAGGAATCTCAAAGAAGGAAATGTTATAGGTATTGACGGTACACGGTCTCTGTATCAGCTGTTCTCAGGAGTAAGATGCCAGATAGGTGTGGTAGCAGTCAACTATGTTGGAGAAAGAATAGAAAAAAGCTTTTTTGTTTCAGAAGCTCTGTATAGGGAGGAGTCTGGCGACGTCGTAAAAAGAATAAAAGATCGGATAGAATCTTCAGAGGACATCTCCGACTTTGCTCTTCGTGGACTGATGTCATATCGGGAGAGGGAGATGGGACTTGAGCCTAAGTTCGCTAACAGATACAAAATGTTTCATGGTTCACTGATTCCTTTTGAGATGCTGACGGAATTGGGCAGGTTGAAAGCTTTCAAGATAAATATAACTCTGTTGCAACGACTGATAGACGATAAAAAATGCTTCTCAGTCGTATCACAATCAAATGACAAGTCGCTATATTACTTCGGACTGGCAATGGATGAAGGACAGTACGCATCGGTACCGGGCTATAACTACGGCAAGCTTCTTGCGAATAAAAAAGACTTTCTTGTCAGGGAGAAGTGGGAGGCTAAGGACTGGGATTTAATCCAAGAATTCATTAAAAACTATGCGGAGCGAATAAAGATCGGGATAATAAAAGTAAACAAACACCGCCCCTATGTTTTCCAAGCGTATGAAGATATATTTGACGAGGCAGCACACATTATCGCTTCTGACTCTATGTTCCAAAAAGAAAAAGGATTTCCGTTGCTGATTGATTATGCTGACACTCTCTGCTCAGAATACTTTTCAAGCAGTCAGTTTTCTAAAAGAATGGAGTGGCAGCTTGCAAAAGAAGACGCATTTTTAACCGAATCCTCTGAAAGGGGACGAAGGAAAAAGAGATGAGGCCATGCCAGAACCTGTTGGATATGTTGATTTTGACGATGTGGGTATGAAAGACGGAGAACTTTTAGTGCGCATACCTGCAAATGAAATGAATAGTGTAAGAAGAGGGCAAGGTATCATTGCGGTGTTCATCCCTATCACCTTACCATCCAGAGTAGCTAGGGGCCCTCCGCTGTTTCCGGGATTTATTGCGGCGTCTGTCTGTATTAGACCCTCAAAGATGAATTCAGACATTGGAATCTGGCGCTGTACGGCACTGACTACACCCAGGGAAACCGTTGGGCCGCCAGGCAGGCCTAGAGCGTTGCCAACTGCTATGACAGGATCTCCTGGCCGTATGGCAGACGAGTCTCCAAAATCAACGGCAGATAGACTCAGACCCTTTGTCATAATCCTTATAAGTGCCAAGTCAGTTGCAGTGTCGTAACCAACCACTCTTGCCAGGTGCGTTTTGTTATCCGGTGTCGTAATCCGAATCTGGCTGCTTCCAGCCACAACATGGGCATTGGTGACAACATATCCGCTGCCGCTGATTATAATTCCAGTGCCAGCAGCCATGCGAGGTACAGGAAACCCTTCAGTTTCCGTATCCTCGTAATAAGATTTAACTGCCACTG
>GG697235.1 GCA_009387755.1 Candidatus Micrarchaeum acidiphilum ARMAN-2 | reverse complement strand
GAAACGGTCCCAAAATTCAAATTGGCTGAACGCTTTGGAACATTCCTGGGTTCCTCTCTTCCGTAAAAGAGGCAAAACTCGCACCCTTCTTTTCGTCTAGGGTTTCCCTGGAAGCCCTTTGGGAACTTCTCGGAATTCTGGCCCCTTCCCTTCTAACGCTCTCCAGTGGGTAACCGCCTTCGGGGTTCCCTGAGGATTGCCCAGGTTCCTGGAACTTGGCGGCAGACCTTTAAATATCTCGGGCATCCCATGGAAGCTTTGGCCCTCTACGACAAGGCTCTTCGGCCGACTGCTTAGCCGGACAAGGGCCCTAGGGTTCTTGGGGGTGTTCTCGGCTTCCATACCCATCGCGTATTTCTGGTTTTCGTATTGGGTCAGGCTCTCAACCTCTTCCTGTGCTCATGCTCGAGCTTCTCCAGTCTTTCGATCTCTTCTTCTAGCCTGTGTTCGTGCTTCTTGTGCACTTTTTCGTTGACGTGCATCTCGTGCTCCGGGAATCCAAATCCTTTCTCCTTCCTTGCTATGGGACCAGTGCCCCTTGACAATTGTTTCCATATTATTACCTATATAAGTAATGTATGAAAAGGTATAAATAACCTTTCTTTCAAAAGTACTTTGTAAATTTGATGCGGATTAGTCTGCGAAGGTACTAACCAATCACCATTTTTTGGGATTACTTTTTGTGTTTGAGCTATTGCATAACCCCTCTGTTTTCTTAGTCTAAGAAGGTCTTGGCAGATCATTTTATTCACCTTATTCATTATATTGAACAATAAGATATATAAAGCTTATTCTTTTAAATGAATAATATACTATACACCTTATTGAATAAGATTTGACGACTGTAAAAAGCTTATTCGCTTAAATGAACAGAAAGGCATATATACTTTATTATTTAAATGAATAATATGGCCTGGAAAGAATATTTGCAAGAAAGAATTATACAAAATCAGGACTTATTATACAAGATTCCACTATTTATACAAAGCCTTTCAAAAGTAGCTCAGGACCTTCGCTATATTTCTTCGCATGGCAATTGTGTGTGCGTAATCAGCCGACGCAAATCTGAGCAAATCCTTGAGCAGCGGCTTGAACCTCTGGCGGTCGTTCTCCTCTATCTTTCCTTTGTCCCATTTCTCTATTTTCTTGCCATTCACTATCTGTAGCTGCCGCTCTCCCACGAGCTCCTTCCTCGCGTCATTGAACCAGTTGAGCAACGAGCCTTTCTCGTCTGCAATGCTTCGCAGTATCTCGGTGTTGGATATGCGCTTATCCTTGCGCTTGAAGATATGTTCTATAGTGGTCTTGTTGGCGATCTTGGCTATGTCAGCTTGGCTGTATCCCTCGCTGAGGGTGCTTAAAAGTCGATAATGCAGCTTGGTGGTATTTTTATCTTTGAAATAATATCGAAAACCAAGCTCGCGCTGCTTCCTGTCTGGGGGCGGGACGTATAGTAGATCCTCGAACCTTCCGCTTCGTGTGATGGCAGAATCGAGCATCCATGGCCTGTTTGTCGAACCTACTATGAATATGGTCTCATTGCTTGCAGCGCCGTCCAGCTCTGTCAGCATTGTGTTGATAGCACTTAGCAGGTCGCTTGTCCCCCCATGGCGGCTATCGCCACTCAGGTTCTCCCTCTTTTGTGCCAAGTGCTCAAACTCGTCGAAGAAAAGGATGCAGGGGCTTATGGCTCTTGCCTGCTCGAATACTGCCTTGACGTTCTTTGCCGTGACACCTTGATATTGTCCTTTCAATGTTGCACTCTCTATATTGATGAAAGGCACACCAACACTGCCAGCTATAGCTTTAGCCAGGAGGGTCTTGCCGTTGCCAGGGGGGCCGTACAATATGAAGCTGGCGCCTATTTTTTGATGATATTTGCTGAACGAATCTGTATTCGCCAAAGGGTATATGATATTCTTCTGTACGTATGATTTGATATGCTCCAAGCCTACCACATCATTGAAGGTTGTATGGCTTATCATTGGCTTTAAGCGAAGTATCTTTTCGGTTTCGGCATCGATTTCATGAGGGTATTTGCTTAGGGCTGAGGCTGCGCGTTCTGAAGTTTCTGGAATATCCAAGGCTTGCATGAAAAAGAATTTTGCCTTCGGACTGTCTATGCTATCATAAAACCTGCCGATGGTATAGGGTAGAATTGGGATAGTGGTTTCCATGCCTCTGCGATAGAGGTCAATGAGCTTTTTTAGGTCTGCATCGAAGCTAGAAGTATCATTGCGCTGGAAGCGCTCAACTATCATATTAAACGCTTCGATGTCCGTCTCATTTGCACTCAGCATACTAAAGCCGCTATATAAGCTCGTGGGCGAAAGCCTTCGCAGTATCTGTATCGAAGCTTAGACTGACATTTAGAAGAGGCCTACCTAAAGAGTCTAACAGCACTGCAACTTTCCCATTTCCAGATATTGCAGGGTATACGCGGAAGTCAGGCACCATTATATTCACAGTATTCTGCAAGAAGTTTGTTATTGCTTGATCTTTTATGCTTTCATCCTTTGTGGGGGGCTTCGCCTGTGCTTCTTTCTGCTCACCTTCTTCGTCTATGTCCTTTATCTCGATTTTCTTTTTTTCTTCCATATTTACACCTATTTGTTATCGCGAATGAATGATTCTATTATCCATCGGATGAAGTTGCTTCTTGTGCGGCCGTCCGCTGCTGCTCTCGAGCCGAGTCTTGCTGCGGTATCCGCATCTATGCGAAACTGTATCTGCACATATTTGCGTCCGGGAATCCTGATAGGCGGCGGCTTTGCTGACGGCATAGGGGGGGCTTTCTCCTCTTCTGCTTCTGTCGTCGCTTCCTGCTCAGGTTCGGCGATATCTTCAGTATCTTCATCCTCTATTATTTCATCATCTTCTTCGTTAGGCATGTAATCCCTTCTTTCTCTTTTTCTCGAGTTCAGCAAAATACTTTTTTTCTTTCAACATAAGCGCATATCCATGAGCAAACAGTTTGAGGCTGTCCTTCAGCGATATGTACTTGTCTTTCTGGAATTCACGCTTTAGGTTCATCTTCCTTCCCTTGGACGAAATATCATCCGCTATCTCTCCATGGTCTAGCTTACGGTGGAGATAGATGCCTGCACTATTCGTGAAATATTTATCGCAGCCGATGTATGGGCATTTATAGACTTTTATCCCGGATGGTACGCCTTCCCCGTGGTTAGCGGTCTTGATTACCGCGATATCTCCTATAGTGGTTTTATTCTCCATTCGTAGTCATCGTTTCGTGCATCGTCTTAGCGTTCGCGAGCAGGGTCTCGATATCAGTCAAGAGGGTCTCTCCCTCCAATTTGACCTCCATGTCTATCTTGTCCATATCCTTCGCTATGGATATCATCATGTCCCTGGCCTGTTTCATGTCCGCGACTAGGAGGGTCAATTTTCTGATTGCAGTATCTAGCAACTGAAGGATTTCGGCCTTTAGCTTCTCCGCCTTGTCCTTCTCCCCCTTAGCCATGAGCTTTCGGTACACACCTTCAAGGCGGACTGCTTTCCTGTATTCAGCTAGGTATCCGGTCTTTTCCAGTGCTTTGATTCCTATGTTTTTTTTCGTCATTTACTTACCTCAGTTTGTTCCAGTTTGCTTACCTTGTCAAGCAGTCCCTGCACGTTGGCTTTGGCATTCACTTGGACGAGCACTTCCTTCTGTACTTCCATGAGTGCAGTCTTGGCTTCTTTTGAAGAGAATTTCTTCCTCAGCTCCGCATCTATGTTTGCGGCCCTTTCCCTTACCTGCATTATCTGACTTTTGAAGGCATTTATGTCTCCTGAAATGGTTATTATTGCCTCTTTTTCCCAATCCTCAAGGGCGGGGTCTGCCATGTCTTTGAATCTGGAAAGTATATTGTCGAACTTCGGATAGAGCATCTGTACTGCATCAATCAGGTTCTTCACTCTTATCAAGAGTTTCAGTTGACTTACATTCGCATCGTTGAATTCGAATTCTTTTGTACTTTCCATTTCATCGAAAAACTGGTCGGTTAGGTTTGATTGGATTGCTACCCAGTTCTTGCGTGCATTCATGAATATCTCCATATAGCAACCGCCTTCCAGGTATATCTTCTGCCAGGGCTTATACTGGAAGCTGGAGATGGGTTTCCCTGCCAGTATGGCACGCTTGTCGTGTTTCAGTGCTTTCGCAAAAGATGTGTAGTCTTGTTGAATTTTCCTGTCATTAATTCTCATATGTTTCACCAGTGTCCTCCGCAGCGGCCGTCAGAGATTTTGCATCTTTAATTCTGTACAGGCTCACTACAAGCTTTTCGCTTATTTTGTTCTCATAATACTCGTAAAACTCGCCGCTCAAGTTCTCTGCTATCTTTTGTATGTTGCCTTTTGCGTGCTCGTTTTTGAGCATATTCTCGAACAGCATATATAAGTCTTTCTTGCTCTCAAAGTTATAAACCTTCTTATCAAGCATTGTTGCCACTTCTTTGAAAAGGGTAAGTTTTGCGGATTCGTTTTTCTTCTGTTTTTCAGCATCAGTAGTCGCGTATTTCTCGTATTTGGCTAGATAGCCTTTCCAGAATTTACTATCTTCTTTTACTTTTGGTGTATGCATATTATTTAAGTATGCTGAATGATGACGCATAGTAAGATGAAATATTGAAGTCCATTTTGACATCTTTTCTATATACTTCCTATCAAACTTATCTGGTAGCTGTATAACTCTGCTCGGCATGAGATTGAGAGCTTTATCAACATCTAACTTCATAGTAAACATTTCTAGTAGTTCTAATGCGGCGTTGGGCATCTTGAAGATATTTGGGAATATCCAATACATGCTTGGGTGCATTTTTCTGTTATGTATAATTGCTCTTCTAGTACTTTTGAAACTTGCAGTAGTTGCTTCGCCAGTTGAAAAGAAACTTTCTCCTTCATCGACCACATAGGCATTCCATGGATCTGGTTTGCGGATAAATTTACTGTCTGGGTCCTTCGGACTAATTATGACATGACTAAGCCCGAACTTGACCTTTGCGGCTTCCTCTTTCATTTGGTATACTTTCAGCAGGATGCGTGTATATTTGGAATCATATTTTGCCATTACCATCCCTGTTGTGCTCTTGCCGTTGCCAAGAGCGCCGCTTATCCCAACCTGTATATGTGCTTTTCTCTTCACTTTGAATAATGCCAACATAAACGCCAACTGTCTAATTCTAACTTCTCCAGTCAGCTTCTTATATAATCTAAAATCTTCGTCTGTATACGGAATTTGGAGCCTTTTTGCGATCACGAAAAAAGATTTCTCCCTCCTCGCGTGTTCTTAGGGCGGGCCCCATACCGAGAGATGCAGCGCTTTCTCCCCAAAGCTTGTCAAATTCTGTTATTGTTTTGTTTGCGACGTTCTTGATGTATGCACTTTTATTCTTAGCCTCGGTATATTCTCGGTAATCTTTATCCGTAATATTGCCTTCGTAATCAGTATATTCGCTTTTGTCAAAATCTCCTTCGACAAAGTTAAGGCACTTCTTCAGTTTATTTGAAAATTCCTTAAATTGTTTCATGAAGTTTTTATTTGAATCGCCGAATTCAACTTTCAACTGGCTTCTTTTATATTCGTAGGTCTTCTCAATCTCGTGCCATATTGACGCTGATCGTTCAACCAATACTATTAAGCGTGAATATAGCTTTTTAATGTCCGAAAAGTCCTCTGTTGCTAACAGAATGGCAAGAGTATCCCAAATATTATCCCGGGTGTTGTTGTAGATTTTTGTTTCGTGGTAACCTGGTTGCTCAGATTCGACTATATATCCTTGCGTATTATTTATCATTTCGGTTTCGTCTGCCATTATATCATCAATTTTCCTGTTAACATCAGAAATATCAGTATTACTATGAGTTCTCCTATAATACCTATGGCTGCAAGTTTGTACATATTATTCATAGCATCGCCCAAACCTAGACTTTTCTTGGCGTTCTCTGCTCCGGTTATTGCAGCGCCGCTCAGTATAGCCCTGAGATTCACTTCGGTCAGACCGCTATTGCCTAGTTCTTTGAAATTCAATAATCTGTTCCTTTGGACATCGTAGAAAAAGACATTCGTTTTTCGTTTTGTGTCATATATCGAATATCCGGGTTCGCCAAACCAAAGGACTGGTTTTGATGGATCTGCACCCTTGAAAATTAATATACTACCTACTCTTTTCCCCATTACTTGCCCAGTAAGCATTTCATTGCCTCGTAGAAGATTGACTTTTATTCTATTGGTTTTTTCTGCCATAATATTTACCTCTATTATATACTTATATACCTATCCTGCTACTGAATGATTCTAGTTCGTATGGGAAATATGCACCTGCTAGAAGCGCCATCACAAATATTATCGCAAAATTGATGACAAATACCGTTAGATCAAATATTGTTCCTCCACATGCTAGGCTTATTAGATTTCCAGTCAAATTAAATGAAACTAAATAGAATAAGCTAATAGGTATAAAGGATGAATGTGTAGGGCATACGAGTGTTAGCCCATGGAAAAGATATATTCCGATATATGTAGATAGAGCAGGCAATGCTGTAATGAAGCCTGCCACCATTGCAATCATCGCCAACGCTAAGGGGTTGGTTATAGTTTCAAGAAATGTGTCTTTTAGTTCATCGAACATATTCTTACCTCTGCATTCCGAATGCTTTAGAGATGCTATCTGTTATTCCGATACTGCCGCTCTGGCGGTTGGGCTGGTTGGATTCATTACGAATAGTCTGCTCAAGCTTATTCTCGGCCATTTCCTCTACTGCACGCATGCGCACGCCTTTCGAGAGAGTAGCATATATATTATACGTGAGTTCTTCGATAAGTTGCTCAATGAATTCACTTGTAAATTTGTTCGCAATTGAGAAGTTTGCGATAATCTTAGGGTTAAACATATGTTCATAGTCGTTGACAAGCTGAAAAACAATGCTTGTGGAAATTGAGTAGCCGAGAGCTATCAGAGGGTAGTCTTTAGATATGTTTTTATTTTTGTTCTCGGGCAGATTAAAATTTGCAGTGGAAATATTTTTATTGCTGATTCCGTCTATTGTAGCTGCTACGTACTGAAAACCTTGCGAAGTTAAGAGTGGTTCCCAATCCAGCGGTATCGTCAGCACGAGCTCGTGTTTTTGTTCTTCGGTACCCTTGCAAAAAGCATAAGCAGGAGATATATTCTTTCGATATATTCTTTTACATATTGGGCATTTGTATTCTGTAGCGTTTGCGACTACTATCGTACGACTATCCCCACCTTGTTCGACATGTGCATCGAAAAGTTTTTGCGCGAGCCATTCTTTGAGTGCTGGATCGGCGTTGAAAATTACCTGAATTAATCCTGCTTTAGTTGTATCTGAAAGATTTAGATTAGTGTTGATATTTCCTTGTTGAGGTGCCCGCGAAGAAATTGGTTCATTATTTTCATTCATAGATTCTCATACCCCCATAAATTTAAAGATTTAAAGTTTTCTATTTTATTAGATGCCGAGGATTTAAATACTTTTCTTCCACCCTTACACACTTTAGACAGGAGTGTTCTATATTTTGTATTTAGAATAATTAACAGAGTTGTTTCAAACTATTTTAAATATGTATGCTTTGAATATATTTTCATGATATTATGTTCTCATTCCTGAATTCACCTTCTAGAAAGCTGTATGCATATATTTCATTTGTACTGTTTGTGATTGCAGTTGCTGCCATAATTATATCGAATATCTATCTTTTGAATGCTGCACATCCGCTTCCGTTCTATGAGCCAGATAATTACGAGTATCTGTTATTTGTTCATCTGGCACTTCAGCAACATACCCTTAATGTCTCGAACCCATACCTGATCCATCCAGAGAGTGGCTTCTTCGAGCACCCGGGGCTATATCAACTTCCATACTTCTTATCTGTGCTGGGTGGCATGAGTGCCATAGTTTCAATGCACTTGATATATGCCGTGTTCCTCATTCTGTTGTATGTACTCTTATTGGTGATCGCTCGGCGCATTACACATAGCATCCTTTTGAACCACTTTGAACGCTATTTTATTTATGCAATAATACTTCTGTCACCACTTCTACTGCCTTATAATTACATTATAGAATGGCGTGGTACGCTTTTCATAGCCGTGGCTGGACTGGCAGCCATACTCTTACTGGACTTTATGATGAGGGCCAGCTTGTGGAGACATAAGGCTTATTATGCAGTGGGTGTTGTTGGCTTGGCTGCATTCAGCGTATATATGTGGTCTGGTGGCATCGTAGTGCCTATATCTATAGTGTGTGTATGCGTAGGATATGCTGTATATAAGACAATACCGTTTAGGATTACGATGATAGGGACATTGGTCGCAACCTTGGGGCTCATAGTGCTGGCGTTCATGCCTGCTACACTTGGACCCGTGATGTTTCCATTCTTGGGCTCCGTGTGCACTTCCAACTCACTGCACCTTGCAGAGGCGGTGTGTCTTGACCAGACCTCTTCTGTAGGTCTTGTGGGTGTGGCTCTGCTGTTTTCCTTCATAGCACTGCTTATCCTTATCAGTCCAAGGACCATATATAATACAGCCAAGAAGAACGAGTTCCTCCTTGTGGCCTTGTTCACCGCCGTGATAGTGCAGCTTCCTTTGGTTATCGTGTATTTCAGGCTCATTGCGATCGTGGCACCTGAGCTTGCTGTGCTGTTCAGCTTGGGGCTCGTTATGCTGTCAAAATACTTTCAGACCAAGCCAACCATAGAGTTTCTTGTCTTGGGTGCTGTCGTAATAATGCTCCTATTCACTATGATGTCTGATTCACAGGGCACGGCGACCTATTATCACATCTACAACCCAGTGGGGCTCTATGAGTCTGCTGCATTCCTCAATTCGACCTACCCTGGGGCTTCGGTGTTCACGTTCTTCGGCTATGGGGATGTGCTGGAAGCTTATGGTCATGTACGCACCTATTCCGATACTATTCAGCAACTAGCGTACGCGAATACCTCCTTGATTCTTGAGATGCAGCCACAAAACGCCTGCCGAGCGCTTGCCGCGCTCACGCCGCGTCCGAAGTTCGTTCTGCTCGCTGCGCAGCTTGCGAACTACTCGACGTATCAGAATGTCTCCAAGAGTTCGCTCATTTATACGCAAAAGGCAGGTTGTTTGACAAAGATATGGCAAAAGAATAACTTCACGTTGTATAACTTCACCTAATCTCGACAAGGAAGGACACTTGCTTTAGCGGTGGGTAGTTTACATGTATTTTTCTAATTTTTAATTCAGATAATTTTACCATCTTACATCACTCTTCTTGGGGTTTCAATAACCATGCATAGGCGAGGCAGCCATGCGCTTGTACATGCTTATCTGCTCCTTTGCATTGAACGCATTCACTATGTCTGCATAGTAATACACCATCTTGATGTCATTCCACCCCAGGAGGCGCTGTATTATCGTTGGAGGGTAGTCTTTATTGATTAATAAGTCGTATGCTCGTATGTGACGGAGCAGGTGCAGTGGGACCGATGCATTATCCAAACGCTTTACTCCATCAGTGATATTCATTTTGAGCCTTCCAGTGAAATCCCTGCTGACATATGAGCCCACCTGCCTCAACTCTGCTGTTGACATCCCCAACGAGATGTTTTTTGCAGTCCTTCCAACTAGCAGTGGCGTGAAGTCCAAGGTGGCGAGCTTCCTCCCTTTCATTATGAACTGAAAGAGTGCATTCTCATATTTATCCATTACCATGAAGGGTGCTTGTATAATCTGGCGCTCGGTGCCTGGAACCACTGGCTGTTTCTTCTTAGAGCGTTTTTCCAACAAAGCCAAGATTTTTGCATATGCAGGATCAATCCCTTCTTGGGGGTGTTTCGCAGTTTCAGCCGCCTTCTTTTTTCTATGTTTGACGATGAAATGCTTTTCATTCACGGTAGTAATGTTATATATCCTAGGCCTAGTTTCAATAAGAGAGACCGTTGGATTGAGCAGCATTGGTTCCATACGCCTGCGGCCACTAAGAAAGATGTATGCCGCATATTGCAACCAGAGTTCCTTGTTTTTCGAATAGCTGCTTTCAGCGCTTGCTTTAGATATTGCTTCATATATCTGTTGCGAGATATTGTTCATATCTCTAAGGAACCATGCTGTTTTATATTGGTGCATGCTCATCCACTGAATAGATTTATGACTAATACTCCTAAAGCGAACAGAGATGCAAATAGAAAGAACATTCCAGAATTGGCCACTATTGCACCCCCAATTTCAACATACATGATCATGGTATAGATGAATAAGATTAGCAGCGTGTAAGATAGTTTCGTCTGCTTCGAGGTCATAACGAAGGCGTAGTCGGCTAGCAGCATTAGGATCATGGTTATCAAAGGGAAAAACCACGGAAAGTTTGTTGTGAGCATCCCTATTAATGAACTTAGTGTGCCATAAGTATTGGAGCTGTTTGTGATGGTAGTGTTCCATACCTGCGTTGCGTTGGGCGGTAAATGAGTTATAATAAATGACATTTTAGTCCCCTGTGCTGGCCGCGAGGCCATTATATTTCATTACCATGAATATTCCTTGCAATATCAATACAAGCGACATATATAGCATTAAAAGGCTGATGAATAACACTAGCAAAAAACCTGGAACTCCAGGCAATGTAGTTGTTATTGATGATGCCAATAAATTGATACTCAGGTAGTCTAGGTATGGCAACTGAAACAACCCCATTATAATGCTGCCGTAGTTCGGCACAATAAATGCAAAGGCACTGAACTCCGCAACATTGCCAAACAGCGCGCCGTTGCATGTTGTGTTCTTTGCGGTGGAGACATTAGCATTGCAACTAGAGCCAGCTGATACATTTACGATACCGCCGTAAGTTGCGTTGAAATCGTGGATTATCTCAATACTAGTGGCATTGAACTGCCCTGACATACTGCTATTTGGGAGCGTTGCGCCGATTAGGCCTATTACTGGGAAGAATACCGCCATTATCAAGGCGCTCGTTATTATCGTATTCAGGCTTATTCCCATTTTACCACGCCTTCTCTTTTTTGCCCCAGTAGATTAGGGCAATTTCGACCATTATAGCAGCGTATATTACTATGCCAGGTATATTTACCAGCTGAAATACGACAATCGCAACAAGCCCTAAATCGAACAGCCCTGATAAAACTAGCGGTACGCCTGAGGCAACCCCGACGGCTGCCAGTATGAACAACAGTATTGCCGCTATGAAACCCAAAATCGGCGCGGTGAGCGTAATCTTGCTTAATGTCAGCAGGTTTGAATTTACCAGCAATTTTGGGTCTGCATTCTTGTATGCATAGGCATAGAGATAATAATAGTATGTGGCATTCTTCGGCAATGAAAATGTGCTGGTGAAGGAGCTCCCGTTATAGGTATAATTGGCTGCCAGCGACTGGCTGCCGAGTATTGTGGTGTTCTCTATTTGCAGGTTATATTTATAGACGTAGCTATTTGGGTCTCCAGCACTGCACTGGACCATCACTGTATTAGCTGTGGTATTAATGAGCTTGCATACCCCGTTCACTAAGGTTTTATTATAAAAAGTAATCTGCCCAGAGCCCGCGAGCTGGATGTAGAGAGGGTTAGTTGGTACACTCAGCGCTCCCTTGTAATTAAGTGTTTTACAATTGCTGCTGTATACATTGAACGCATACTCTATGCCGCTCTGCTCTAATGGCAATGCAAAAGGCAATGAGGCAGGGATGGTTAATTCCTGCACTGTCTGCGAGCCTGAGCCCTGCTGCTCAATTACCTGTAATTTGTTTCCTGCTGAGCTGCCGCCAGTAGTTGAGTAGGCATATATTGAATATCTGGTGCCATTGGCATCTACGAGCCCTATCGGGTAGCTTGGGATTGCGCCTGCACTGGCTGTGGTAGGGCAGAAGTTGTTCGTCATGGAGAAGTAGTTAGCCTTCGTGCCTACTGCTGTCATGGTATATGTAATGTTCGGATTTAAGTAGTTGCTTGTTGGCACTGCCAGATAATATTTGCCGTTCAGGGTTGAGGTATTCGAGGAAGATATGTTGAAATGATAGCCGTTTATGAGCCCTAATGCTCTGACACTTAAATTGGAGGCTGGTATGCCGTTGAATGTGTATTGCGAGAATACCGAGAAATTGGCTATGCTCCTGTAATTTGCCGCGATGCTGTTGGCTAAAGTAAACGTGAAGGGATTTATGCTTACGCTGCCCTGCACCGCCGGGTTGTTGCTGTAGTTGAGCACGAAGCTCGTGAATGGATATACCAGATGTATCTGCGGTATCATTGTGCCGCTTGCATTGGTCTGGAATACTGCCCCTGCGGTGGTATTAGCTTGGTCTGTGAAAGAAGCGGGGGTGCTGGATATATACCAGCTCTGCGGCTTGGCTGTCCATGCGGGTGTATGGGCCAGGATTGGAAGGTATTGAAGCAAGGTGCTGTAGTTGATTGCGGAAGATATGGATGTCATGTTGATAGGTTGAATTGTAGCTTTCATAAGAAGCTTGTTTGCCCCCTGCATCTCCTTGATGTTGTAAATGTAGTTGCCTGTAATTTGGTTGGCTGGCGGTATATAGCTTATGTTCAAAGCGTTGGTCTGCAGTGCTGTGGTAGTAGAGCCTAATGTCTGAGTGAGGCTGTATGTGATTGCATTAGTGGGGCTTGATGTGTAGAGCTTGATAGGGTAATAGCTTGAGATTGTTAAATTGCTTGGCGTTATACTGCTTGTTTTTGTGGTGTTTTCCAATGAAACTGCAACGTAATTGATGTAGTTAGCACTTAGGCTCTTGGCTGTGTAATTTGCGTTGCCTGTGGTGTTGAAAGTCAAATCCCATGTTCCTATATCAAAAGGTGAATTGTATGATAAAGAGGGCGTTGTTGCAGTGCCTACCAATGCCTTGTTCAAATAAAGCATTCCTGTGAGCTGGTTGTTGTGTGTTATTATTGTTGCTTTTGCTGTCTGGTTTGTGCCTGTGTATTGCTGGTTGCCTGTGCTTATGCCTGTCAGCGTGAATGCATACGTGCTGTTCTTGTTTACTGTAAGAGTCTGCGGTGTGCTGTTTGTGCCTGCTGTAATGTCGTTGGCGTAGAAGCTGCCGTATGTGCCTGCTCCCAGGGTGAAGGCATTGTAGGTATAAGTAGCCGTTCCTGTGCCAGTGGCTATTGCAGTGCCCAAGCTGGGGTAGTCTATGGCGCAGGAGTCGGTTGATGGCAAGCATGTGGCTGTGAGGGTTATGCTCTGCCCGTATGTGGCTGGGTTGGGGGAGATGCTCAAGCTACTACTAATAGAATAATGCACAGCCCCGAAGCTGACGCTTGGCATTACGCCGTTGGGCGGGTAGGCACGCATATAAAACCACATGACGTTTATCGGATTTGCTACGGTGGTGCCGTTGCCGTAAGTATAAGCCGCAGAAATCCCAACATAACCCGATGTTGCACCTTCTTTGTTTGCAGTAGTATATGCAGTAGAAGCTAGAGATGTAACTGGCGTAGATGTCTCAGTCCCATAACCGCTATATAAATTGCCACTCCATGTTCCTCCTGCATCTGTTATTACCATAGTGTAAGCCGTAGAAACTGCACCTTGATAAACGTTATTAACTACCCAAGCGACATCATCGTTAAGAAATGACAGAAATCGTTGTCCGATGAACCTATATCCGAAAGTATCTGGAGTTGTTTCCGGTGTAGCTACTGCTATTATGCCTACCCTTGCATCTGCTTCTGCAGTATAGTTAAATGCCATCCCTAAAACATAGTTTCCATTATTTGGGTATTGCGTGCTTTCTATTAAAGCGGTAGGGCCGCCGACGTATGTACCACCTGTTGCGGTCTCTTGTAAATAACCGTTGGAAGCCGTCCAAGTTCCACCGACAAAAGTAAATGAACTCCAGCTTTTGCCTCCATATTGGGTGAATACGCTCGCACCGTCATCATATTCGCCGTAAGTAGTGCTGAGTTCAGGGGCTTCGCCGATGCCTGATGTGCCTGAGGAGGAGAGCAGATTAGTGGTTTTGCTGGCGAAGCCGAGATAAATATTGTTTGTTGCCGTCGTGTTCTTGATTTTGAGCCATGTTATGAGCTTGCCAGAGCTGTTGCTTTCTATCCACGCAGGTATCACAGTGCCGTTGCCGTAGAAGTATTCAAAGTTGGCTGTGCTGGAGCTGTAAGCAAGGTATGAGCCGTAAATCGTGCTGCTCTCTGTGAGGTTGACCATCTGTTGGACGTATGCACCGTGCACCACGTTCCAAGAGGCGCTGAGGTTGAGCTCTGTGTATGCAATAATGCCAGAGGGCACGGCGGTGGGCGTGGCTTGCACAGCACCGAAGCTGACGCTTGGCATTACGCCGTTGGGCGGGTAGGCACGGGTGCGTATCCATTGAATATTAACTATTGTTGTGCCAGTACTCGCACTATATAGATAAAATCCGATATAACCTGATGAGAGGGCTGTTGTTGAAGCTGATGAGGACGTTCCATCAAATGTAGCAGTTAAGCCAGTTGTGGATTGTATAAAACTATCTATTGCTGTATATTGCGTTGTATAATTAAGCGTGCCAGATGCTAATGAAGTTGATCCAGTATTTAATTGAGGAGATGTTCCACCATTATTAGTTATTCTTACCATATAATTTGTTCCTGCTGGAAATCCGCCTGTATTCTGGCTTGTTGATGTGCTGGAATCTATAACAAAACCATATTGCTCATTACGGTTAGATGTAGTAGGAACACCATAATAAGTTTCATAGCCCTCCATTATGAATG
>GG697234.1 GCA_009387755.1 Candidatus Micrarchaeum acidiphilum ARMAN-2 | reverse complement strand
AAATACAACAGAATCTATGCCAGCTCTTGCATTGTAAAGTTCTGCTTCGGTATATCCGGTTGCGCCTATTTCACTGAAGTTTTCACCAGCTGCATGCCTCATTATCTCCAGTATCTTAGAATCGGTCCTAAGCTTATACGCCCCTCTGGACACAGGCACGCTTATCTCCGCGCTTATCCCGAGAGATTCAAGCACACTTTTAACCTGGCCCCAGCGCCTCTTCAGCAGTTTCGCCAGGAACCAACCTTCTGTCTACCTCAACCCTGCAAGTATCTGGTACCACGTTGCTGGCAGTCCCTCCATTTATCGTGCCTATGTTGACCGAGCCCTTTCCCAGGAGTCTGTCTTCAGTTTTTAGATTTTCCGCCGCCTGCTGGTATGAATCTATAAATTTTATCGCCTTGAGTATCGCGTTGTCGCCCAGCCACGGCCTTGAGCCGTGGGCAGCCTTGCCCCTAAAGGTGATATCGATGTTCATGGCACCTTTCTGTGCGGTCTGCATGTTCATTTTAGAGCCCATGAAAGACGCCTCTCCTATTATGCCGTATTTGACACCTTCGAAAAGGTCCATGCGGTTGTCCAGCAGGAACGTAGAGCCCCCAAAATTAGTCTCTTCTCCTGCCACAAAAGCTACCAGAAGTCTGCGCTTGGCCTTGCTGCTTGCAATGCCGGAGTTCGTCAGGGCTGCGAGCATACATGCAATCCCACCTTTCATGTCTGACGCTCCCCTGCCATACACCCTTTCCCCAGTTACCTTAGCAGAAATACCGTTTGTCCATAGGGAGGGGTCCCCTACTGGAACCGTGTCCATGTGGCCGTTCAGCATGAGCCCTTCGCCGCTTCCTATGCTCAATACAACGTCTGCGTTGTTGCTGTTGAACCTGATGAGTTCTGGCTCAAGGCCTATGCCTTCAAGGTACTCGACAACGCGTCGTGCCACTTCTACCTCGCCGTCTCTTTTGCTATCTGACGGTATGTCTATGAGTTCTTTCGTAAGCTCGATAACGTCCATGCTCGACACAGAGGTAATTATTTATGAAGCCTTTTAACCTTTCTGTACTGACAAGTCTGGTTTACGTGTGCATCTTCAGCTTGTCGTTCTACATGCACTTCCGCGCCAGCGCGCAAGGAGCCGCCAGGTATCTGGCAACCATATCAATCGGTAGTGGCTTCCGTTGAGCAGTATTCCGGAGGGCATTGCAGGGTCGACGACTTTGAATGAAAGCGCACCGCAAAGCATAAAACGAATAGCATGCATAAATTTAAACAAAGGCATGCAAGACGCGGGAAACACAAACCGCTTATGGGTGGGAGGGTGTCACAGAAAAATGATGTTAGACCAAAGAATGAGATAAAGGTCAGGCGTGCAACAGCGGCCGACGTAAAAATCCTCGTGCCTTTCGCAAAGAAAGAGATACTTAAAGCTTCTCATTACAACGCGGCTGCCCGGCAAACCTATTCGTCGCAAGTATCTTCGGCCTACATGCGCGGCATTCTGAAAGGCGCAGGCTTTGCAGTCCTGGCATTCAAGCGCTCTGAACCCGTAGGGTGCCTTTGGACTTCCTTTGATTCGGCGGACAGGTCTATAATGACGTTTGAATGGATTCTTGTAAATAGACGCTACAAAAAGCAAGGAATAGCCAAACTAATGCACAATTTTGCAGAGCGGCTGGCGGTAAGTCAAGGCGTTAGGAAAATCTGGGGCGACTCCAGGGCCAGCAACTACCAAGCTATTGCGCTTGGGGCGAAATTGGATGTGCGGAGAATAGGAAAGCTCAAGAAACACTGGTTCGGGCAGGATTACATACTCTGGGAGAAGCAGCTAAGGTAAGGCATGCGCTTGAGCATGCATTGACCAGATCTCGTAAATGGATTGGTAGTGATGAAAACCGACAAAGGCCTGGGCGGCATATTGCAATTCATGCTCAGGGCAGATAGGCTGAAGGACGTAGACAGGGCAGGGTGGATCATTGCAAAGGTGAAAAACCCCGAACACGACGGAGACCATTCGTACGGCACCGCAGTGCTATCCTACCTGATTGCCAAAAAGATGAGGCTGGATGCGGAGAGGTGCGCAGTAATGGGGCTTTTCCATGACATCAATGAAGCGATAACTGGCGATATAGCGACCAGATATGATAAATCGCTCATGGCTGTGCTCCCGGAAATTAAAAGAAAAAGAGAAAGGAGAAATGAACTGAAGCTGGCATCGATCTTGACAGGTGGTGGAAAAACCGCTCTTCGGGAGATCCTTGACGAGTACCATGCTCAGCGCACCGCAGAGGCGAAGCTGGTCAAACAGGTTGACAAGCTAGACTACATCATTCAGATGGTGCTATACAGCAAAAGAATAAAAAGCGACGAAACCGTAAAAGAGTTCTTCAAGACGGCAGGCAGGGTGATAAATCTGCCAGAAGTCAGGTACATCTATGAAAAAGTGCAAAGAAGAGTATACATGGAACGCGGTATGAGAGCCCCAGCCCACACCAAGCAAAGTTTCTTATAAATTCAATGCAATATAGGCTGCATGCTGAAACTGCTGGACCTGAACATTTGGCTTTACAACGATTGGGAGGCGCGGATGCCAAAGATAGTAAACTTCATCAAGGAGCAGAAGCCCGACATCGTAACCCTTCAAGAAGTCATGGACGATGCTAAGTACAACAAATATGGAGACAACACGGCAAAGCAGATTGCAAGGGCCGCTGGCATGGACAACTGCGCCTTCTATCTGTCAGGGAACCTCCAGAAGGAAAGCCCGCAGTGGATAGGAGACAGAAGGGCACGGGCAGGTGAAGCAATACTCTCAAAATATCCGCTGACAAAAATAGTTAAGAAAAAGCTAAAAAGGCATCCAGACGACAGGCACCACCGCGGCATTGTTAAGGCTAGGGTGATGTCGGAACCCCCCATAGACATAATAGTCGTGCACTTCTCAAACAATGACCTTTTCAGCAGACTTCAGATGGAGGAGGTATTGCACTACATAAGAAGGGCGCGCATACGACCGGTAGTGGTCGGAGATTTCAATATGTACCCGAAAAACATAATGCAGATGGTGCCGGAGGACTACATCCTGTCCTACGCCTTGAAGAAATACGTTTCATTTCCTTCGGAGGGCAATACCTTCGACTACATGATGATTCCAAGGAGCATGAGGTTCGGCAGCTTGGAGTGCATAGACAGAGGACTTTCGGACCATAGCGCGCTCATTGCCGAAATATCGCAATGAACCCAAAATAGCCAAATTTACTTATGCCGTACCATAATAATATTTATGGGTTGCAAGCGTTATAATAAATGCAGATCTGTGGAAAATTAATCAAAGAGTCATGCGTCAGAACTTGATGAAGAAGAGCTGTACTATGATTGCTGGGGAAACGTGGATGAGATCTAAAATTATTGATAAAATAAAGATAATAAGGGCAGAGAAAGGCGATAAATATGCCGTCGATGCACTAAAGATAGCACAAGGTCTCAAGGAATGGTTCAACGAGAACGGGCTTAAGAGCATTGAAACAGACCTTTTCTTTAACAACCTGGCGGTGGCTGTCGAAGGCGGCGAAACTCTTGGTTTTGCCTGCTATGGCACCTACGACGGGATAATGCAACTGATTTGGCTGGCAGTTGAAAGGAACCACCAAGGCAGAGGCATAGGCACGGCGCTTCTCAAATGGGTGGAAAATGAGGCGAGGAGTCATGGCCTAAAGCTAATACAGGTCGAGACGCTGCCAGATGAGGACAGCTACGAACCGTATAAGCTTACAAGGAAGTTTTATTACGACAACGGATTTACCAGAATTGCCTATAAGAAGGCAAGGCTGGAAGGTTGGGACGATCAAATAGTTTTGGAAAAGAGGCTGTAACATACCAAATCAATGGTTATTCGGATGACAAATTATTCGCTTTTATTTAGACTAGGCGTTTACAATTCGGTTTCAAACCTCAGATCTGCAAAATTAAGGGGCAGGCATTTTGGCTGGCAATGAGGCAACACTAAAGTTTAGATATTTTGAAAGCCCTCTCAGCAAGGGACCACCAACCGAGAATTTCCTCTTTCGTATCCAGAGTTCCTTCTGGAAGTTCGTCCCTGCCAAACCAACCGTATCCTCTTGACTCGGGGTTCAGCTTGATATCAGTACGTCCATCAATTGGGGCCGCGAAGAAGTATATTGACCATTTGCTGGCGCTTGCATCAGGAGCCTTTTTGAGACCTACCGGCACTAAGCCTTCAGGTTTAAGGGCTATTCCGGTTTCTTCCCTTACCTCTCTAACGCACGCCTGGATTGGAGTTTCATTCGACTCCACTGTGCCCCCAGCGTTTCCCCAACCTTTGATTTCGATCCCGTCCCTTTTTTCCTTCTTGCGCCAAAGCAGAAGCATTTCTGAAAAATCTTCATTGAATACGCACACATATGCGCCTACGTGCCCCTTATCTATTCCGCCCATATAAAAACCTAAGTACAAAATACACACATTAATATGTCTGCAAGTCTTGTGTAGTCCAAAGTGGTAATATCCGTCTACCTATATAGGCATAATAAAATTTAAATATGTCTATAGCAAGATATATGCGGTAAGATAATGGGATTCACAGATAACATAGAGAGGAAAAAGGCGCAATTTAGTTTAGACGAAGAAGTTATAAACGCGATTAAAGTTTTGGCCTTGCGAAAAGGGGTTAATCCATCTGAGGTAGTAAACGAAATTGTAAGGGACAATAAAGAAGTTAAATTGGTAATGGCAGCCTTTAAAGCCGAAGATGAAGCCGTAAAGAAATCTGGAGGGGTCTTTGCCGTCCCAGGCCAGAAACCAAGGCTAAGAAGATAAGGAGTGTGGAAGACATAGAAAAACTAAAAAGTATCGAAATAATAGCAGTTGTAGTTATAGTTGTATTGGCAATAGCGGGCGCATTTTTTCTAAACAATAGACCAAGCAATGTGCACACTGCTTTAACAAGCGCATCTACTACAGTTTTAGTAACAACTACGGCCGCAGCAAATTCCACTCCTGCATCATACAATATAACATACAATTGTTTTGGAGCAAATAGTACGGCTTTATGCCATGGTGGAGGGCCCGGCAAATACTATATAAGCGCAGTTCAAGCCGCTCAACTAATAGGTGGGGGCGGATCGTATCTTGTAATATATAAGCCCGATGGCTTTAATTACTCATACTTCACAAATAACGTAACAGCAAACTGGTATCAGGACTACACTGTTTCCCAGCCTCACATCACAAAAATCGTGTTTGAATTTGTGTATTTGTCTCCCAAAGCGCAGTATCTGTACAAGATGCAAAACGCGCAAGATCTTCAATATGCTATGAATAAAAGCAATCAGCAGACAATAGTTGCGGTAAATGCAACTATTGATGGGATGACCTATACCTATTTGAGGTATTTGGGCTCTACGTCTAGGTCAAGTTTCTTGATCGGTTACAAGAATGATACAATGGTTGAAGCTACTGCGCCATATGAAGTTAACCAGACTGCATTTGCCAGCATAGTTGCCGAGGATATACCTAAATAAGCATGTAGCGAACTAAAGAGTTACCTGCGCAGTGATTAGGGCTTGTAATAAATTTATTTAATTGAAGCGGGGCAGCTAAATTAGCTATTTGTACTTTCAAAACCCTTAAATATTATAAAGATAATCAATTAAATGCGATTTTGTGGTAAGCAGAACCAGAAAGCTTCATGATGTAAATGGCGCATACCTGCACAGTGCGAATGATGCTCGGTTCTTGCGAGATATAGACAAAGGCATAAATCCCGATGCGCAGTTATTTGAAAACTTGGCAGGAAGTAAAGCCGAAATTCAAAAAATTATGCAGTGCTTCGGATCTAAGCTCGAATGGCGCGACGTACGGAGTAGGCTGGATAATGAAAACTTTGTCGGTTTTATGCTGAAAAGCATTGGCAAACTTGCACTTCACGATCTGAATTGCATGATGGAATCGGCAACAGGCTCTGGCCGGATCGAATTAAAATCTGATGAATTTGGAATTGAGACTTACACGCCAGAAGGTGCACATAGTGAATATGAATTGGGAAAATACGACAAAAATAGAAAGAAGTGTGGCATTAACTTAGCACTTTTCACAAAAATATTTCTGAAGCCAAAAGAAGGGCAACCTACGACCATAAACGAAAAGCAGTTGACAGGATTTTTAGAGGCAATGTATTCTACTATGATACATGAGGGCTTTCACGCAGTACAGTATAACAGATTAGACTACAAAGGGCATATAAAAAATTCATTGGATGCAGATACTAATAGTATTTTTACTGAAGGCGGAGCCAGGTTTGTTGAATTCTTTGCAGAATCATTGATTACTGCAGGAAGATATACCAGCTTAAATGGCAACAATTCTTTGGAAAAGGCATTTCTATGGCATTTTGCAATCGAAGAACCTGTTTCCTATGCCGTCTATGAAGAGCATGACAAAATAATAGGTACGCTGAAAAAGTTTATTCCCCACAACGCAGGAATGTTCATATTTACTGTCAGATATGTTGCAAACGAAAGCTTTATAAAAACCCTAAACGAAATTTGCAAAATGGCAGAGCGTGGAAGCACAGGCAATGAGGAACTTTACCGAGTGCTGAGCACCGACATTGAAAACGGCAATGTAGAAAAACTAAAGCAAAGAATCAATATAGAGTATCTAAGAAATTAAGCATCCCGGGCAATATATTTAAGCTGGAATTCCAATAGATGAATTGGACTGTTGGTTCCATGAGAAAAAACCGAGGCATGGAAAAGGAGGTAAGCAAAGCTTATGATACCATAGCGCAGCAGTTCCATGACGAGCGCATCGCGAAGGTAAATTTCTACAATGAGTTTCTGGAAATGCCGAACACTCTCAGAGTCATAGGCAGCGTAAGGGGCAAAAGGGTGCTTGACATAGGCTGCGGACCAGGCATCTACGCAAACCTCTTGCACAGAAAGGGAGCAGAAGTACACGGCGTTGACATATCCAAAAAGGAGATTGAGCTAGATAGGCAGCATTACAAAGGCATAGACTTCAGAGTGGCAAGCGCGGAAAAGCTGCCCTATAGAAAAGGATATTTCGACCTTGTCCTGGTAGCGCTGGCTTTCAGCCACTTCAACGACATGGACAAAGCGCTGGATGAAGCCTGCAGAGTGCTCAAAACAGGAGGTAGGCTTGTAATTTCTGAGGGCAACCCCGTTATAGACGTGACCAAGGGCATTAAAGCAAAATCAAAGTCAGGAAAATGGTCAGGGAAATACCTTAAGATGGACAGGCGGTTTGGGGATTATTTCGATGAAAAGATAAAGTATGTGCATTGGAAGAGAAAAGGTGTTTTCGATATACATATGCCTGTGCGACACGTGACATACGAAACGTTTTTCAGGATGTTTAGAGGGCACGGCTTAGCTCTGCGGGGCTATGTCGATTCAAAGCCAGTGCCGGAAGGCAAAAAGATATCCAGAAGGGAATACAACTTTACGCGCAAGGTGCCCTATTTCATGGTGTTTGATCTTGTAAAGCTTTCACCCAGAGGAGTTAGGGAAGTTTATGGCTAGCTGCGCCAAATAATTGGTGCTTTGGAGAACTCAAGCCCTATTAGAGCATTAAAATAATATTTGCAGCTTTAAGTTAATGAAAGTGCCTTCCGTATTTAGAAGAAATTCTTCCAGCCTATTCGCCGTTCTGCCCTTCGGCTTGCTGGTTGCCTTTATTCTTCCTCTTAAAAATAGACCTAAAAAGCAGACCGGGGGATGGCGTTTTAATAGGATCTGAAGCCCTAAGAACCTTTATCTTGTCACCAAGGAATCTACCAACTGTTTCTGCGTAGCCATTAAAAGTACTGTCATCAATTGTATAAGGTTGATAAATAATTGAAGGCTTGGAAATGCCCATCAGATAGAATTCATAGTTCTTTGCTGGAGTTATCAGCATAATTCTCGAAGGCGTTTGCACCAGCTTTGTATTCCTGCTTTGAATGAGTGCACCCCTGGATATATCGCTATATGCTATAGCAAAATTATTTTGATTAGATGAGAGCAGGCTGTCCGAGTCCATCTTGATGAAATCTCCCAGTCTCGTCGCATTTTGGGATAAGAGAGTGTTATACAGGTCTGGAGCATTAGAATAAGCCAAATCATTGAATGAGAACATGTTCTTTGCCGCAAGGCCAGTTAACTCATTTGTATTGTTGGTAACTGCAGCAATAATCCTATTTTCGGTAAATGCAAGAAGGTAGATGAGCAGGTCTTTGTGCAGTTGGCGCGTAATGTATCTGACATTTGGTATGTAGGCTTCTATCTTTCCCATGCTACCACTTGCATATTAAAGGGTGTGAAGTGCTTTTATACCCTTTTATTTAAAGGGCAATAGTCCTAAAAGTTACGCTGCGGCATAGGCCAATTTTATGAAGGTTCTTTTCATCTGCAAGGCAAATGTGGGAAGAAGCAAGATGGCAGAGGCATTCTACAATAAGCTATCGAAGAACGGACATGCCTTTGGCGCAGGCGCAAAGAATTATTACTGTAGGAAAAGATGGCATTCAAGGATAAAGCGCAGCGACTCTGTTGTCCAGGCGATGCGAGAAGAAGGCATAGACCTTGCGAAACGGCGCATCAAAAAGCTTACGCGAAGTATGGTGGAAAATGCCGATGTTGTTATAGCCCTGGTGGATAGGGCAGGGCCGAAAAAGACCTGCCTAAATATGTTAGGAGAAGCAAAAAATACAGGCTTTGGGAGATAAGAGATGTCTACGGCAGTACCGCACATAATGCAGCACTTGAGATGCATCGCATGAATAGAGATCTCATAAAAGCGCTTGTGAAGAAACTAATCAAGGAAGAAGAAAGCATTTAATTTTGTGGTTGTAATTATTGTCAATGCATGAATCTTCAGTGATATATTGAAAGTCTTCATAATACATGGTACCAACGGCAACTCCAAGGAGAATTGGTTCCCTTGGCTCAAGGAAGAGCTCGAGAAGACCAATATTGAGACGATAGTACCGGATTTTCCTACCGGCGATATGCAGAGCTTGAGCAGCTGGCTCGAATCATTCCAGCCCTACATCGGCAGAATTGACGGCGACTGCATATTCGTAGGTCACAGTTTGGGCCCCGCGTTCATACTTTCTGTATTGGAACAAATCGATACGCGAATACGTGCAGCGTTCCTGGTTGCTCCATTTGTTTCAAAGCTCGGGATTGAACAATTCGACAAGTCGAATAAAACTTTTGTAGAGAAGGAATTCAATTGGGAAAAGATAAAAACCAATTGCACAGATTTCACAGTCTATGCTTCTGACAACGACCCTTATGTAAGCTTGGAAAGAAGTAGGTTCGTAGCCGACCATACCGACGCAAAGTTCAAGGTGGTGCACGGCGCAGGCCATTTCAATGCTGCAGCAGGATACACAAAGTTCAAGCAGCTGCTGGAAGATATAAAAAGTGCACTCCAATAACCTTGTGCATATGGTAGATTATACGAAGGTTCTTTTCATCTGCAAAGCAAACGTAGGCAGAAGCCAGATGGCAGAGGCCATATTCAGCAGCATGGCCAAGGGAAAAGCAACTGCAGTAAGTGCCGGAGTCGGCCCAGGTAGATATGAAGGTAAAATGATTAAAGAAGCGGGCCCAAACGTAACCGAATGCATGAGAGCAATTGGCTTAGATGTATCTGGCAACGTATCAAAAAAGCTTACTGAAGCTATGGCCAAGGACGCCGATATTGTGGTGGCTATGGTGAATAAAAATATGCTGCCTTCCTATCTGCAAAACTCGGTTAAACTGAAGCTATGGGATATTAAGGACCCCAAATTTATGGACTATGCAGGACATGTTGAAATAAGGAACCAGATATATGGAAAGGTTAAAGATCTCGTAAAGGGGCTGAATTTAGATTAACGCAAATAGTTTTAGAATTTCTATAAAGATGTTGGAATGAGAAAACGCGTTACTGTATCAATTATGGCTGTAATTGTCATCTTGGTATGTTTAGTAATATTTATATCCTACACTAAAAGCACAACTTCTTGTGAACCAACACTCAGGTATTTGAATGGGATACAACGTTCGCAGTTAATTAATACGGAATTAAATGGCAATCAATATAATAGTCCTGTAGGGATTGTTGCGTTGGGTCTATCCAATAATTATAAAAATTGGACCATTTATACAAAGAGTGTGCGTGGAATAGCCAACATATCCCAACTAAACGCAGTTTCTAGTATAGGATATAACCATTCCGGATCGAGTTTACAACTTAATGCGGTTTTATACACTTGTACAAATGATATTCAGAATGTATACTGGTTGCAAAACGTTGTCAGATTTGATCAATACACGAGTAAATTAGAATTTGCTGAAAACATTTGGAATTTTAGCTATACGTACGGCAATATGCAACAGCAACCTCTTTCTAACAATTATTCCAAACCCGTACCGTACGAGTTGCCATTAAATATATCGGTTTTGATTAATATAACAACTAGTGCGCATAATACCGAAGTAAATTTTTATTATCAGACATATAACAAGACAACTAGGCGTTGGGATTCAGTACTTTATAAAAAAGTTAACATTAGTAATAGCCACGGAAGTAGAATTGTCATAGCACCAGCAATAACACCTGTGCCTACTTATTCTGATTTAGAATTTGTATTTGCTGGACCAGGAGATAGGAGCATAGACTATTTTTCCTTTTTAAATGCACATTTAGGTCTTTTTTATTTCAACAATACAACAAATAGCTATGCAGATTTTCCTGAATATTTCACTAAAGGGCGTGATACTGGAGAAGTATCTTATGATTTAAAATCTACAATATCAAATGACCAGGCAACAGTTCAGACAGACATGCCTAAGGTAACAATTGGCAATGTGGTGGCAGTAAATAATTCAAATTAGGCGTCATACCAAATTTATGAAATATGACAACACTAAAAGTAGAATTTAACAGTTTCCATTTTTTTGCAACAAAAACATTGTTTGGAAAAAGCTTGCATTCCAGATTTATGGAAAACCGGCCATTTTGGTTAAGCAATGGTGATTGTGCGCCAAACCAGTTTAAAAAATGGCACTTTTTCTCTAAAGGCCTTTTTTGGCTCAAAAATATGAAATAAAAATAATGATTTTCGTTTTTATGGAAGCGTTTATTTTTGGCATAGAAATGCACCAAAATACTGGTTTTAAACGTAAAGTTGCAGAAAAATGCCTTGCGCATTTGAAGCGTATGGTCATTAAATCGTCATTACAATGTAATCATATGGGCCCTGGTCATGATTGATTACAGCTCAAAATTGCGCGATTTATTGAATGTCCTTAAATTTTGGCCGAATAAAGTGATTTTAGTCAACCGAATTCACGAATTGCTTAAAGATGTTTAAAAAGTACCTTACGTAATGCCACGGTGAGTTAAATTGTGAAACGCCATGCTCCCTAAAGTGATATGGAACAGGGATTTCCTTGATTCTTAAATTGCTTTTTATAGCCC